>NZ_JBEHZD010000910.1:0-1876 GCF_040240285.1 Streptomyces sp. HSW2009
GGTCTGCGGCATCTCCGCTTCGAGCAGCCGCAGCGCGTCCCGGCCGAGCCTGGCCAGCAGCGCGCCCGGCAGCCAGGGCCCCGCGTCGCCGCCGGTGACCTGGCCGGCGCCGGAACGGCCGGCCGCGGCGTCCGCGGCGGCATCGGGCGCACCGCCGGTGAGGGCGAGCACCTGGTCCACGGTGAACCGGCTGGCCGGGTCCTTGGTGAGGCAGCCGTTCACCAGCTCCCGCAGCCCGTCCGGCAGCCCGACCAGGTCCGGCGCCTCCTGCGCCACCCGGTACATCAGCGCGTGCACACCGCTGTCGGTGGTGCCGAACGGGGAGCGCCCGGTGGCCGCGAAGGCCAGCACCGAGCCGAGGCAGAACAGGTCGCTCGCGGTGGTGATCTGCTCGCCGCGCACCTGCGCGGGGGACATGACGCCGGGCGAGCCGACGACCGCGCCGGTCATGGTCAGACCGGGCTCGCCGACCGGATCGAGGGCGCGGGCGATGCCGAAGTCGATGACGCGCGGCCCGTCGATGGTGACCAGCACGTTGGACGGCTTGAGGTCGCGGTGGATCAGCCCGGCGCCGTGGATGTCGCGCAGCGCGAGCGCGAGGCCGCGGGCGAGGGCGCGCACCGAGTGCTCGGGCAGCGGGCCGTGGTCCTCGGCGATCACCTGGTGCAGCGAGGGCCCGCCGATGTAGCCGGTGGCGACCCAGGGGGTGGCGGCCTCGGTGTCGGCGTCGAGCACCGGCGCGGTCCACTCGCCGCCGACCCGCTGCGCCGCCCGCACCTCCGCCTGGAACCTGCGTCTGAAGTCGGCTTGACCCGCCAGCTCGCCCCGGACGAGCTTGACCGCGACGGTCCGGCCGCGCGCCGAGCGGGCCAGGTAGACCCGCCCCATGCCGCCCTCGCCCAGCCTGCTGAGCAGGCGGTACTCGCCGATCCAGCGAGGATCGTCGGCCCCCAGGTCTTCCATGCTGTTGTGGCTCCTGCCCCTTGTGTCGCCTCTGTTGCCGCTTCAGTTGCTGCTGCTGACGCTGTTGTCGCTCGTGCGCGTGCTGCTGTTCTTGCTGTTGTTCTCGCCGTTGCTCTTGTTGCTGCTCTTGTTGCTCGTTGTCTGTGCTTCGGCTGCCGGGCCGCGCGGGGTGTGGCCGGTGCCGCGTACTGCGGTGGTGCGGGTGCTGCGCCGTCGTACGGGTGGTGCTCGTGGTAGGTGCCTGCGGTACGGGTGACGTCGCCGTGCGCGCGGTGGTTGCTGTCCGCGCGATGGCGCACCGTGGTCGGGCGGCGCGCCGTCGTGGTGCTCCGGCCCGTCGTGGCGGTGGTGGCCGGTGGGCGCGCTGGTGGCGCCCACCAGCGCCGGCCGGGCCCGCGGATGCGTGCCGATGGTGGCGGTGATGGCGGTGATGTCCGTGTGCCGAACGCGGCGCCGGTCGCCGGGTGCTGGCGATGGACCGGTCGGCCGCCGGCGATGCTCCCCCTGTCCTGCTCCCCCGTCCCTGCGCCCCGCAGAGAGGTCTCCCCCGTCCCGAGGAGAATAAGGGGCGTACGACGAAAAGCAGCCCGCGCCTCGCCCCGGAAAAAGCGGCAGGCAGCTTCTGGCCTCGACCGGCCAGGCTTATGGCACACGACGCCCCGGAAACCGGCGGGTAACCCACCCTCATCCCCACCTGATCCGCCGCCACCCCGCCCGACCCGCCGCCGCCCCGCCAGCCATGCGTCCCGCTCCCGGCACTCTGTCAGGGCGTACGGCGAGCGGCAGACACAGTGCCGGTACCCGACGTCCCGCAGCCTCCCTAACCTGAGGGTGCCGGCCCGCAACCGGCCGGCGCGCTCCGTCCGCCGTGGCCGGCCGCCGCTCTGTGTCGGGGGCCCCGGCCCGGGGGGGG
>NZ_JBEHZD010000911.1:0-1872 GCF_040240285.1 Streptomyces sp. HSW2009
ATGCGTGGTTGGGTGGCGGAGCGGCTGCCGGACTACATGGTTCCCTCGGCCTTCGTCGTAGTCGAAGAGTTCCCGCTCACGGTCAACGGCAAGGTGAACCGCCGCGCCCTCCCAGCGCCGGAATACGGCGGTGAGGGTGAACAGGGCCGAGGCCCGCGGACACCGTTGGAGGAGGTCCTGTGCGGGGTCTTCGCCGAGGTGCTAGGGGTGGAGTCTGTCTCGATTGACGACGACTTCTTCCGGCTGGGTGGGCATTCCCTGCTCGCTACGCGTCTGGTGTCGCGGCTGCGGGTTGTGCTTGGGGTTGAGGTGCCGTTGCGGCAGGTGTTCGAGACGCCGACGGTGGTTGCGATGTCGGCCGTGTTGGAGGGGAAGGCGTTCGGGGGGAGTCGGCGTCCGCAGCTCGTTGCGGGGCCGCGGCCCGAGCGCATTCCCGTCTCGTACGCGCAACAGCGGTTGTGGTTCCTGCACCAGTTCGAGGGGCCGAGCGCCACATACAACGCGCCGGTGGCCCTGCGGCTGAGCGGTTCGTTGGACCGTGAGGCGCTGCGGCTGGCGCTCGCCGATGTCGTCGCCAGGCATGAGAGCCTGCGTACCGTCTTCGCCGAGGACGTGGAGGGCTCGTACCAGATCGTGCTGCCCGCGGACCAGGTGGATCTTGCACTTCCCGTCGTGGAGGTGGGTCCGGCCGAGGTTGCTGCGGCGCTCGCCGTGGCGGCTGAGCAGCCGTTCGATCTGGCCGCGGAAATCCCGTTCCGGGCCGTGCTGTTCGCGGTCGCCGAGGACGAGCACGTCTTGCTCGCGCTGACCCACCACATCGTCAGCGACGCCTGGTCGCGTGCGCCGCTCGCGCGTGACGTGGCGGCTGCGTACGGGGCACGGGTGTCGACGGGGGAGGCGCCGGCATGGGAGCCGTTGGCGGTGCAGTACGCGGATTACAGCCTGTGGCAGCGGCAGGTGCTGGGTGCGGAGTCGGATGCGGAGAGTGAGATCGCTCGGCAGCTTGGCTATTGGACGGAGACCCTGGCTGACCTGCCGGAACAGTTGGACCTGCCGTACGACAGGCCGCGGCCCGCGGTCGCCACGTACCGCGGCGACCGGGTGGGCATCCAGGTGCCGGCGGAGCTGTACGCGCGCATCGGCGATGTGGCCAGGGAGACCCAGGCCAGCCCCTTCATGGTGCTCCAAGCCGCGCTTGCGGTACTCCTGTCGAAGCTGAGCGGGAGCACGGACATTCCCATCGGCACACCCATCGCGGGCCGTACCGATGAGGCGCTGGACGACCTGATCGGCGTCTTCATCAACACCCTGGTGCTGCGTACCAATACGGCGGGGAATCCGAACTTCACCGAGCTCGTGCACCGGGTCAGGGAAGCGAACCTGGGTGCGTACGGGCACCAGGACGTGCCCTTCGAGCGCATCGTGGAGGCGATCAACCCGGAGCGTTCGCTGTCGCGGCACCCGCTGTTCCAGGTGCTGCTGACGCTGAACAACACGGACTACCACGGGGCCCTCGACGTCCTCGGTGACATGCCGGGCCTCACCGCGGCGCGGGAGCAGATCGACACGTCGGTATCCAAGTTCGACCTGGCCTTCGGCTTCACCGAGCGGTACGGGGACGACGGCCAGGTGGCGGCCTTCGACGGCGTACTGGAATTCAGCACGGACCTCTTCGACCGCGCCAGCGCCGAGGTGCTGGGGCAGCGGTACCTCCGGGTCCTGGAGCACCTGGTCGGCGCCCCGGACCAGCCGGTGGACCGGGCCGACGTGCTCTTCGCGGACGAGGTGGAGAAGCTGCTCGGGGAGTGGGGTGTGGGTGGTGGTGATGGTGGTGTGTTGGGTGGTTCGGTGTTGGGGTTGTTTGGTGAGCAG
>NZ_JBEHZD010000912.1:0-1796 GCF_040240285.1 Streptomyces sp. HSW2009
TGATGTGTATATGAGACTGGGGGCTGCGGGTGCGCATCACCGACGACGGCTCCGGCGGCGCCGACCCGACGGGCAGCGGCCTGCTCGGGCTCGCCCAGCGGGCCGCAGCGATCGACGGCACCCTGCGGGTGGACAGCCCGCCGGGTGGCCCCACCACCCTCACCGCGGAGTTGCCGTGCGCGTAATCCTGGCTGACGATTCGACCCTGCTGCGGGAGGGCCTGGTGCGACTGCTCGCCGAGGAGGGGCACGACGTGGTCGCGGCAGTGGGTGATGCCACCGCGCTGCTCGACGCCGTCGACCGGCATCCGGCGGACGCCGTCTGCGTCGATGTGCGGATGCCGCCCAGCCACACCGACGAGGGACTGCGCGCCGCCCTGGAGATCCGCAGCCGCCATCCGCACCTCGGGGTGCTGGTGCTGTCCCAGTACGTCGAGAAGCGGTACGCGACCGAGCTGTTGACCGGCGAGATGCCGCCGGGCGGCGGTGGCGTCGGCTACCTGCTCAAGGACCGGGTGATGCAGGTCGATGAGTTCCTGGACGCGCTGGAGCGGGTCGCCGCAGGTCAGGCCGCCTTCGACCCCGAGGTGGTGCGCCAGCTCCTGGCCCGCAGCACGCATGTGGACCCGCTGGCCCGGCTCACCGAACGCGAACGCGAGGTGCTCGGCGAGATGGCCCAGGGCCACGCCAACGCCGCCATCGCCCAGCGGCTGCACGTCTCCCGCAGCGCCGTCGAGAAGCACATCAACGCCATCTTCGACAAGTTGGGCCTCACCGGTACGGCGGGTTACAGCCGCCGGGTGCTTGCCGTGCTCCGGTACGTGGGTAGTTAGGCCGCAGCGCCCCGCTCGGCACGCCGTGCCGGATGGGGCGCCCGTTCGGTCGGATTGCGTGCACCCCGTGCCACGGAAGCCCGCCGCCGAACGGGGCACCACCAGCCCGCGGGAGGCCCGCGGGATGTGGCAGGCCCACCCGGGGGTGGGCGGAGAGGGCACCCATGGCACAGGGCACCCGCCGGGCATCGACCGCACTGCACGCCTACGTACTGGCGCACAACCCCCCGCTCGACCCGGTCCAGCGCGAACTCATCGACCGCACCAGGACTGAGCTGCCCGACCACGCCCGCATGCAGGTGGCGCAGGAACAGGGGCCGCTGCTCGCCTTCCTGGTGCGGCTGATCGGCGCCCGGCACGTCGTGGAGATCGGCACGTTCACCGGCCTGTCCACGCTCTTCATGGCCCAGGCGCTGCCGCCCGACGGCACGTTGCTCGCCTGCGACGTGTCCGAGGAATGGACCGCGTACGGCCGTACGGCGTGGCAGGAGGCCGGCGTGGCCGACCGCATCGACCTGCGGATCGCCCCCGCGCTCCAGACCCTGCGCGCCCTGCCCGCGGAGCCACACGTCGACCTGGCCTTCATCGACGCGGACAAGCCCGGATACCTCGGCTACTGGGAGGAGCTGGTGCCCCGCATCCGCCCCGGCGGCCTGATCGTCGCCGACAACGTCTGCTACGGCGGCGAGGTGCTCGACCCCGCCAGCGCGTCGACCGAGGGCGCCGCGATCCATGCCTTCAACGAGCGCGTACGGGCCGACACCCGGGTGGAGTCGGTCTTCCTGGAGATCGCCGACGGCCTGACGCTGGCCCGCCGCCGGGAGGAGTGAGGGCCGTTCCCGGGCTCGGCCTCGCCCGCGGGGGCGCGGCGGACAGCGGGGGCCGGCCCCGACACGGCCTCGCCCGAGGGGCGTGGCGAGTGCGGGCCGGCCCTGGCCCCGCGGACGGTCAGCCGCAGCAGCCC
>NZ_JBEHZD010000913.1:0-1838 GCF_040240285.1 Streptomyces sp. HSW2009
GACTATCCAGCTCAAGGCGAACTGGACGACGCACGCGAGTCTCAATGCGCCCGACGAGTACGCCCTCAGCATTCGGCGGCGGTCGGCTTTCAAGCCGGCCCGGATCGAGTCCTACATCCTCTCGCGCCAGGAAAGCTTCGCTTTCAAACGCACCGGTGGCCGGGGCCGACGCATCACCATTTCTGGTGAAGAGGCCACCGTCGTTGATGAGCGGGCGGGACGGGAGTCCGGGCGGGACAAGATCGGTATCCAACGGTTGAGCAGTGGGCTTTCGACGTTACCGAGGCTGGGGCGCTCTGACGGAGGTGAGGAGGTGTCGCGAGTCGCCGAGCGTCTTTCCTCGTTCCGGGTCTTCGACGTTGACGTCAATGCGGCCCGGCAGCCCACGCGTGCCCTTTCCACGCTCGCCGGACACCTGGAATCGCACGCCGAGAACCTGGCGGCCTTCCTCATACATCTGAGTGCGGACGAGGAGCGCTGGACACGCCTGACCGACGACGCTCGCCGGCTGCTGCCCCAACTCGAAGCCATCGAATTCGAACAGGTCGGTGGATTTGCCGACCGCCTGGCGGTGGTGCTTCACGAACGGGGATTGCGCCGTACGACCCCCCTCGCTGACGCCTCCTTCGGCACCGTGCGCCTGCTCGGCCTGCTCGCCATGCTCTACGATCCGCAGCCCCCGGCGCTGACCTGCATCGAGGAGATCGACCACGGTCTACATCCACAGGCACTCGAACTCATCGTGGAGCGCATGCGTGAGGCGTCGACCCGGACACAACTGATCGTGGCAACGCACTCTCCCGCCCTCGTGGACCGCCTGACACCGCAGGAGTTCATCGTCTGTGACCGGGATGAAAGGGGCGCATCCATCATCCCCGCCCTCTCCGCCGACGAGGTCGAGGCCATCGTCGCCGAGACGGGTGATCAACCGCTCGGTGAACTGTGGTTCTCCGGCGTTCTCGGCGGAGACCTGACGGAGGACGAACTGTGAGCCGGCGGGGGGCTCTTGCCAACCGTGGCAGAGGTGTCGTCGTACTCGCAGGTGAAAGCTCCAACGACCGCCGCATCCTGGCGGCCTTCATCAGAGGCCTGCATCCGAGACTGTCCGATGCGGTCCTTCTCACCGAGATCACCGACCCCGTTCGATTACGGAGGAAGACCGGTGTCGAATTGGCGGCCACCGCGGGCACCTTGGTGAGGAAGGCCCGCGGGAAGGCCAAGCTCAAGAAGGGCGATTTGGTCGGCATAGCGGTGCACGAGGACATGGACGCCTGCCCTGGCCCTGCCTATGACAAGGCTCGCCGTGCCGTGTCGTCGGCGCTGTCCGATGCGGCGGGTGGAAGCGAATCGGTTTACGCCCTCGCGGCAGCGGAGTCGGAGTCCTGGCTCTTGCTCTTCCCCGGTGCATTTCCTCTCCACAGACCTTCATGGAAGTTGCCGGCATCGTGGGAGGGGAGGGACACCGGGCGACGACAGACGCCCAAGGAAGATCTCGAAGCCGTTCTCAGTGGTCCGCGCTTCCGGGAGAGCGACGGACCGGACATAGCCTTGCAGGCCCTGGCGCACGGTCTGTTCCGCAGACCAAACGGAGCCAACCGTTCCTACACCGAATTCGCCGCAGACCTGTGCGCATGGTCGGTGCCGCAAGTCCGCGGAGGTTGAGCGCGCCCCCGAGCCTGACCGCGCCCGTGGAGAAGCCCCTCCGACGGACGTACCGAACGGCAACATCCCACTGTCGGATGACGGCGTGGGGGGGGGGGGGCCCCCCGCCCCCCCCCCCCCCCCCCCCCCCCCCCCCCCCCCCCCCCCCCCCCCCCCCCCCCCCCCCCCCCCCCCCC
>NZ_JBEHZD010000914.1:0-1835 GCF_040240285.1 Streptomyces sp. HSW2009
CCCCGGGGGGGCGGCGGGGGCCCGGGTGTCCGCCCCCCCCTCCGCGGGGCCCGGGGGGGACCCCGGCCCCGGCGGGGGGGGCTTCCGGACCGGCGACGTCGCCTGGGCCATGGCCGTCTCCGGCGGCCGAATCCACGCCTCCGACGGCACCACGCTCTACGCGCTGGACGCCACCGACGGCGCCGAGCGCTGGCGGCTGGCCACCGACGGCTGGGTCTACTCGCTCTCGGTCGACCGCGGCACCGTCGTCACCGGCACCCGCGGCGGCGGCGTGCAGGCGTGGGAGGCCGCCAACGGCGAACTCCTGTGGGAGATGAGCGGCGCCCAGACGGACTTCGAGACCCCCGAATCCGGGCCGGTCATCCACGACGACACGGTGTACGTGTGGTCGGACGCGCGGCTGCGCGCCCTGGAGGCCCGTACCGGCGTCGAGCGCTGGTCCTACCCGGTCGGCGACGCCGCGTCCTGCGGCGGCGTACCGGTCAGGCTGCTGCACGCGCCCGACGGCGTCGCGTACATCGCCGCCGGCACCCGGGTGCTCGCCATCGACGTCGCGCACGGCGCCGTGCACTGGCGCTTCGAAGCCCCGGCCGTCTTCCTCAGCCCGCCGGCGTACGCCCCCGGCGCGTCCATCGCGGGCGGCGGCATCTACATCGCCGACTACCTGGGCACGGTGTACGCGCTGGACGCCGAGAGCGGCCGGGACCGCTGGCGGATCGCCACCGAACCCCGCCAGTCCGTGGAACCGGTCCTGGTCGCCGCGGGCTCCGTCCACCTGGGCAGCGGCGGCGCGCTGTACACGCTCGACGCGGTGACCGGCACCCCCAAGTGGCGCTTCGCCGCAGGTGGCGAGGTCATCGGGGCCCCGGTGGTCGCCGACGGCCGGGTCCACTTCGGCTCGGCCGACCACTGCCTGTACACGGTCGACGCGACCGGCGGCCAACTCCGCTGGAAGCTGGCGACCGGCGGCGAGATCACCGGCTCGCCGGTCGCGGTCGCCGGCGTCGTGTACGCCTGTAGCAAGGACCGCTGCGTCTACGCCCTGGACGCGGCCAAGGGCACGGGCCTGTCCCGCTCACCCGCCCGTCAGTAGGCGGGCGGGGGCCCGACCGGCGGCCGGACCTGCGGCAGCAGTCGCCGCCGGGGCCGGGCGGGGGGAAGCGGGTACGCGCGTCTGCATGCGCGGGGTGCGGTGCGGCGGCAGTGTGGTGAGCCGCGGAGCCCTGGTCTGGTGGGGGTACGCGCGTATGCGTGCGCGAGGCGGGTGTGAGCGTGCGGGTGTGCGCGGGGCAGCACTGTGAAGCCGCGGCGCCCTGGTCTGGTTGGGGGTACGCGCGTACGCGTGCGCGAGGTGGGTTTGGGCGGGCGCGGGGTGGGCGTCCGTCAGGTGGTGTCCTCGTCGCGGTGGATCGGCTGTGGAACGGTCCGCTCCAGGTCCGACTCCGGTGGGGTGGCCTCCGCGGGGCTGGCCCATGAGGGGCCGGTCTGCGCCGGATCGGCCTCGGCCGGGGTGACGTCCGCGGGGTCGGTGTCCGCGGGGCCGGTGTCCGCGGGGCCGGCCGTCGTACGGGGCGCAGTGGCCTCCGCGGGGCTGGCCGTCGACGGGGGAGGGGCTGACTCCGCGGTGGGCCGGGCCCCGTCGGCCCGTGGCCCCGGCGACCGGGCCCCCTCCGGCCGTGCCCCGTACGCCCGTACCTCCGCCGCCTGCGTCTCCTCGGTCACCGGTGGCATCTCGATCGTCTTGTCCAGCCGCTCGGCCTCGGGCGCCGCGGGCCAGGTCACCTGGGGGGTGGGACTGGTACCCGGCCTGGCCCCGGCCCCCGGGGAGGCGGGGG
>NZ_JBEHZD010000915.1:0-1835 GCF_040240285.1 Streptomyces sp. HSW2009
AACCAGTACCTGGACCAGTCGCCGTGACCCCCTCGCCGGTCGTCTCAGCCGTCGCACCGGCCACGGGCCCCCCCGCCGCCCCGCCCCCCCCCGCCCGACCCCGCCCCCCCGCCGCCCCCCGCGCCCCCCCCCCCCCCCCCCCCCCCCCCCCCCCCCCCCCCCCCCCGCCCCCCCCGCGCCCCCCCCCCCCCCCCCCCCCACATGTGGCTGGTCGATTCAGCGGATCAGCGCTTGCGGCCCCAGCCCTTGCGGCCGGTGCGCGGCGCGCTCCCGGAACCACCCGATCCGCCAGAGCTGTCGGAACCGCTGCTTCCGTCGGGGCCCGGCTGCTGCGGCGCCCGCGGTGTCTCGGGGGCCGGGTCGTGGCCGCCGCTGCCGTAACCGGCCTGGTGCGGGGTGCCGTAGTGGACGTCGTAGCCGCCGTCGGGGCCGTCGTGCGGGCCGAGCAGTTCGTCGGCCAGGGACGGCAGGTCGTCCAACGGGGTCTCCTCGGCCCACTCGGGGCGGGGCCGCGGGCGCCCGGAACGCGATGCGCCCGACCGCCCGGCCTGGCCCGCGTCCGCCGACTGCTCGTACGGGTCGGGCTCGGTGGCCCGGCCGGCTTCGGCCCGCGTCGGGTCGTACTTCGGCAGCTCGCGGGTGCGCTCGTTGCCCGAATCCGCAACGAGCGGGCGGGGCGCATCGGTCGCGGACTCGGGGCGGAACAGCCATGCCGGCACGCGGTCGGCGGGGTCCGCGGGGCGGTCGGTACGCCGCTCCGGTGCGTCCGCGCCCAGCACCGGCAGAACGGCGGTTTCGTCGGAGCCCTGCACGGGCAGGACGGTCGTCTCCTCCGCGCCCAGCCGCGGCAGCACGGTCGTCTCATCCGTGGCGCCCGCAGCGGCATCCGCCTGCGCGCCCTTCGCGGCGTCCTCCGGCGCGGGTGCGTCCGCCCGGGACGGCGTCGGGAGCTGCGTGGTCTCCTCCCCGTCCCAGTCGCCGGCCGCCCGCTCGGGCGCGCGCGCCTCGCGCGCCTCCCGGGCCTGCTCCTGTCGCTCGTCTGCCTCGCGCGCATCCGACGCCTCATCGGACTGCCGTGCCCCGGTGGTCACCTGCGTCTCGTCGGAGTCCTCGGCGCCCCTGGTGTCCCGCGCGGCTGCGACAGGGCGCGCCTCGTCCGCATCGCGCGCGGGGGCAGGCTCGTCGGGGCGTACGCGCGGCAGCAGCCACGTCGCGTCGTCCAGGTCGGTCGTGGCACGCGGAGCGGCGGCCTCCGCGCGCGGCACCCGCGGGTCCACCCGCGGCGTCTCCACCGTGTCCGTCGCGTCGGGGCCGGCGCCCGTGCCCGTGGCCTCACGCGCGCGGGCGCCCGTACGGCCCGCGGTGCCCTCGATCGAACCAGTACCTGGACCAGTCGCCGTGACCCCCTCGCCGGTCGTCTCAGCCGTCGCACCGGCCTCGTCCGCCCGCGCGGACTCGCCCGACCCGGCCGAACCAGTCGACACGGCCGAACCGGACGCCCCGCCCTCAGCCCCAGTCCCCGCAGAACCAGCGGCAGGCGCATCCGTCGCAGCGGCCTCCCGGCCACCCGCCGACCGCCGCCCCGACCCGCTCGACTGCTCACTCTCCGGTTCGCGCACCGGCTCCGTCGCGTTCCGCGCCGCCTTCTCCCCACGCAAGCCGGAGAGGTGCACGGTCGGCGTCGGCACGGTCGGCGCATCGCCCGCCGGGGGAGGGCCCCCGCCCGCCCGCGGCGGGGGGGCGGGGCCCGGGGCGGGCCCCCCCCCCCGCGGGGGGGCCCCCCCCGGGGGGGGGCGGGGGGGGGGCGGGCCGGGGGGGGGGGGGGGGGGGGGGGG
>NZ_JBEHZD010000916.1:0-1826 GCF_040240285.1 Streptomyces sp. HSW2009
CCTTGGGTGTGACGCCCCTTGGGTGTGACGCCCCTTGGGTGTGACGTCGGCTGTCCGGCCGAGTCTGGGCCGGTCGTGGGGGGGGGCGCGCCCCCCCGCCCCCCCCGGGGGGGGGCCCGGCCGACGCCCGGGCCGTCGAACCCGGCCGCGCGTTCAAGGACGCCGGGTTCGACTCGCTGACCGCGGTGGAGATGCGCAACCGGCTACGGGCGGCCACCGGGCTCAGGCTGCCTCCCACGCTCGTCTTCAACCACCCCAACCCACACCAACTCGGCCGCCACCTGCGCACCCGACTCCTCCAGGAACACGCCGTCTCCTGGGAATCGGTGCTCGGCGAAATCGACAAGGTCGCCTCGCTGCTGTCGCTCCTGCCCGAGCAGGACCGCGGCCGGGCCGCAGCCCGCCTCGCCGAACTGACCGGTGCACAACCGCCGCGCGCCGCACGCTCCACCGCGCAACCCGCCGAACAGGACGCCGCGCAGACCTTCGAGTCCGCGAGCGACCAGGAAATTTTCGACTTCATCGACAAGAGCACCGGCCGCTGACGATCCGCCGCCCCGCTCCACCCCCGCCCTCCCCGGGCCCGTACGTACGGAGAAGAATTCGATGGCAAGCGAAGAGATGCTGCGGGACTACCTCCGACGGGCGTCCGCGGAACTCCACGAGACCCGCTCCCGGCTCCAGGACGCCGAGGAGAAGTGGCACGAGCCGCTGGCCATCGTGGGCATGCAGTGCAGGTTCCCGGGCGGGGTGGCATCGCCCGACGACCTGTGGGACCTGGTGCAGCGCGGGGGCGATGCCATCACCGGCTTCCCACCCGGCCGCGGCTGGACCGACCACACCCACTCCGGACCGGCGGACGCGCCGCACGCTGGCGACGCCCAGGGTGACGGTCGCCAGGACGGTGGTCACCAGGGTGGGTTCCTCACCGACGCCACCGACTTCGACCCGGAGTTCTTCGGCATCTCGCCGCGCGAGGCGCTGGCCATGGACCCGCAGCAGCGGCTGCTGCTTGAGACGTCGTGGCAGACCTTTGAGCAGGCCGGCATCGACCCGACCTCGCTGCGCGGCAGCAAGACCGGCGTCTTCGTCGGCGTGATCGGCAGCGACTACCTCTCCCGGCTCGGGCACGTCCCCGACGAGGTCGAGGGCCATCTGCTGACCGGCAGCTTGGTGAGCGTGGCATCGGGTCGGGTGGCGTACACCTTCGGGCTTGAGGGCCCTGCGGTGACGGTGGATACCGCGTGTTCGTCGTCGCTGGTCGCCCTGCATCTGGCCGGGCAGGCGCTGCGCGCGGGGGAGTGCGATCTCGCCCTGGTGGGCGGGGTGACGGTGATGGCCACGCCGGGGGCGTTCGCCGAGTTCGCCCGCCAGGGTGGGGTGGCCGCGGACGGCCGCTGCAAGTCCTTCGCCGCTGCCGCCGACGGTACGGGGTGGAGCGAGGGCATCGGCCTGCTGTTGGTGGAACGGCTGTCGGAGGCCCGCCGCCGCGGCCACCGGGTGCTCGCGGTCGTCCGCGGCTCGGCCGTCAACCAGGACGGCGCGTCCAACGGTCTCACCGCACCCAGCGGCCTCGCGCAGGAACGCGTCATCCGGGCCGCGCTGGAACAGGCAGGACTCGCCGCCTCCGACGTGGACGTGGTGGAGGCGCACGGTACGGGGACGAAGTTGGGTGACCCGATTGAGGCGCAGGCGTTGCTTGCGACGTACGGGCAGGGGCGGGAGGAGGGCGATCCGTTGTGGCTCGGATCGGTGAAGTCGAACATCGGTCATGCGCAGGCCGCCGCGGGTGTGGCGGGGTTGATCAAGATGGTGATGGCGTTGCG
>NZ_JBEHZD010000917.1:0-1825 GCF_040240285.1 Streptomyces sp. HSW2009
CCCCCCGCCGCCGCCCCCCCCCCCCCCCCCGCCCGCGGGCCGGGCCCCCGCGGCCGGCCCCGGGCCCCCCCCGGGGGGGCCCGGCCCGGGCAGAGACTGTGGTCACGCTTCCGGGCTCCCGGGAGTTACTTACCGGCCTTGGCGACGGCCGCGTCGATCATCGGCAGGTACCGCTCGATGCTGTACGGCACGGTCAGCGGGTTGATCATCGAGGAGGCCGTGACGAAGGGCTGGTCCTTGCTGGAGACCAGGGCGCCCTTCTTGACCGCCGGGATCGCGGCGTACAGCGGCTGCGCCTCGATCTCCTTGCGGCTCTTGTCGTTCATGTAGAACGTGAACGCGATGTCGCTGTCGGCAAGCTTGTCGGCGTTCTCCAGACCGATCAGCGCGGAGTCGGTGCCCTCGGTCTCCTTGAAGGAGTTGACCACCGGGTCGACCTTCAGGCCCAGCTTGGAGACCATCTCCACGCGCTGCTCCTTCGGCTTGAAGACGCCGAGGGTGCCGGGGCCGGTGTTGTAGATGTACGAGAACGTCACGTCCTTGTACTTCGGCCGCTTGGCCGCGGCGTCCGCGAGCTGCTTGTTGATCGTGGCCGTCAGCTCCTTGGCCTTGGCCGGCTGGCCGAGCGCCTTGGCGATCAGGTCGATCTGCTGGTCCCAGTCGGTGCTCCACGCCTTGTCCGGGTACGCGACGGTGGGCGCGATGTCCTTCAGGATGTCGTACTGCTTCTGCGTGATGCCCGACCAGGGGGCCAGGATGACGTCGGGCTCCAGCTCGGTGATGGCCTCGATGTCGAGTTCCTCGCCGCCGGTGAACTGCTTCGGCAGGTCCTTGCCGGCCTTGGTGACCGCCTCGTGGACCCACGGCAGGTAGCCCGTCTTGTCGCTGCCCCACTCGTACTTCTCGATGCCCACCGGCACGTTGCCCAGCGCGATGGCGGTCTCCGTCGAGCCCTGGCCCAGGGTCACCACGCGCTGCGGCTTCTCCTTGATCACGGCCTCGCCGAGCGCGCTCTTGAGCGTGACGGGGAAGGCCCCGGTCTCGGCCGAAGCGCCCGCCGCGTCCTTCTTGGTGTCCTTGTCGTCCTTCTTGTCGTCCGAGCCGCAGCCCGTGACCAGCAGGGCGAGCGAAACGGCACCGGCGGCGGCCACGGCGGCCCGGCGGCGCAGGGAGGTCAACGGAAGGGGCATTGCGGCGGTCCTCGTTCTCAGGCATCAGGTGTCGACTGCCGCCTTTCGCGCATCGACCCGAGGACGTGTTTCGGCCTACGGGAACCAGCGCGTCGACAGGCGGCCGACGGCGATTTTAGGTGAGCCTAACCTATGTAATTCCCGCGGTACATGGCGCCTAGCTGGTCGAGCGCTGAAGAGCTGACGACGGCCCGAGAGCGGTGAGTCTGGCGGGGCCACGCCGGGCCGCGGATCTTTTTGGCTGATATGGAGGTTGTGGGGGAGGGGTGGGGGTGTTCTCTGTGCGACGTGGTGAGGGCTGGCGCGGGGCGGGGTGGGCTGGCCGGGGGCGGGCTCGTTCGTACGGGACGGCCGTACGGGGCGCCGGGCGCAAGACGGCCGAATGGACCGCCGGGCGTCGGGTCGTACGCGCCGGGCGTTGGGCCGCCGCCTCGCCGTACCGCCGCCTCGCAGTGCCGCCGTAGCCGTACCGCTGCGTGTGAACGGCCGCCGCGGGGGCCCGGGGGGGGGGGGGCGGGGGGGCGGCGGGGCGGGGGGGGGGGGCGGGGGGGGGGGTGGCCGGGTGGGTGGTGTTTCGGTTTGGGCCGTGTCAGGGGTGGCTGCGGTCGGTGGTTCGCGTTCGCTGTGGTCCGCTG
>NZ_JBEHZD010000918.1:0-1825 GCF_040240285.1 Streptomyces sp. HSW2009
CCGGCGGCCCCCCCCGGGGGGGGGGCCCCCGCCCCCCCCCCGGGCCCCCCCCCCCCCCCCCCCTCGGCCCCCCCCCGGGGCCCCCCCCCCCCCGGGGGGCCCCCGGGCCCCCCCCCCGGGAGCCGCCGGCCGGCGCGCGCCCGCCGACCCTGCGCCGCGCTTGTCGTGCGGGCGGGGCCGGCGGGGCGCCGGACGCGGGTGGTGCGGTCGTGCGTTTGCGCGGACGCGGGGTGCCAACGCGCGTGGCGCGGGCGTGCGTCTACGCGGACGTGCGTTACGCGGGCGTGCCGGCCTTGCGGCGCCGTACGACGTAGATCGCGCCGGCGCCGGCGACCATCGCCACGCCGCCGATCATCGCGATGGTCGGCAGGGTGGAGTCGGAACCGGTGGCCGCGAGCTCGCCCTCGGGGTGGATCTCCTTGCCGACGGCGGGCCGCTTGGGCAGCGGCAGCGGCTTCTTGCCCTTGTTGCCCTGCGGCTTGGCGTCGGGCACCTCGGACTCGCCACCGCCGGGCAGCTCGGCCGCGGTCTTCACCACGTCGAACTCGTAGTAGTCACCGGTGGAGTAGACGCAGTTGCCCTCCTCGTCGGCGAACGCGCCGATGGACAGCGCGTAGCCGAAGCCCTCCGGGGCGCCCTTGGCGACGTTCAGCCGCAGCTCCAGGTTGAGCGTCTCGTGCGGCCGTACGGAGGTGTAGCCGATGTAGCCGTGCGCGTCGTCGTCCGCGTCGGTGGAGATGTTCTCCCACGCACCGGACTCCGGGTCCTTGTACTGGAGGGTCAGGAACTTGCCGGTGCCGTCGATGTACTCCTCGTGCACGGTGCCCGCCATGACGCCGAGGTCGACGCGGTGGAAGGTGCGCTTGGAGGTGTTCTCCACACGGAAGGTCAGGTGGTGGAAGCCGCTGCCTGCCACGACCTTGGTCGGCAGGCCGACCAGCGTGGTGCTGAGGTCGGGCTCCTCGGCGTAGTCCTCGCCGTCCTCGCACGGCGCCGGCGTCGGCGACCCGGTCGCGGTCGCGGTGGCGCTCGGGCTGGTGGACGGCCCGTCGGTGGGCTTGCCGGTGGCCGTCGGCGTCGCGCTCGGGGACTGCGAGTCGGTCGGCGCCGGCGAACTCGGCTCGTCCGTCGCGGTCGGCTTGCTGGTCGTCGGCGTCGCGCTCGGGGTCTTGGTCTCGGTCTCCGTCGGCGCGGGCGAGCTCGGCGTCTCGCTCGGCGACGGCGAGTCCGTCGGCGTGGCCGAAGGCGTCTCGGTCGGCTCGCTGGTCGGAGTGGGCGACTGCGTCTCATCGCTGGCGTACGCGCCGGGCGCGGCGACCAGCGTCGCGGGCAGGATGGCCGCCGTGGCCGCGGCAGCCGCAAGGGCGCGGCGAAGCTTCATAAGACCTCTATCTGGGGCCTGTGGAGCCACTGCGGGAGACAGCGGCTCCACGGAGAGCGGAAGCAGGCCGTCGCGCGGAGCGCGTCATGGCCGTGCGTTTGCACGTACATGACCGTCGGAACCTGAAAAAGGTTGCACACAAAACGATCACATTTGGCGGTGATCTGGCTCACTTGCTCCACGAAGCGACCGAGGGGCGGGTGCCGGGCGGTGCGGGGCGTGGGTGGACGGTACGGGCCGGGGGGGGGGCGGGCGCCGCGAACGCCCACCGGCGGGCCGTGGGCGCGGGCGTTGTGCAGGCCCACCGGCGGGCCGTGGGCGCGGCGGAAAAGAGCGAGGGGGCCCCCGGGGCCCCCGGGGGGGGGGGGGGGGCGGGGGGGCGGGGGGGGGGCGGGGGGGGGGGGGGGCGGCGCGGGGGGGGGGGGGGGGCGGGGGGGGGGGGGG
>NZ_JBEHZD010000919.1:0-1823 GCF_040240285.1 Streptomyces sp. HSW2009
CCCCCCCCCCCCCCCCCCCCCCCCCCCCCCCCCCCCCCCCCCCCCCCCCCCCCCCCCCCCCCCCCCCCCCCGGGGGGCGGGCCCCCCCCCCCCCCCCCCCCCCCCCCGGAACGCGGCGGGACAGGATCACCCTTCCCTGTCCCTCTGGTGCGGCTCTCGATCTACCGAGTGGCTGCCAGGTTCTCGTGCCACCAGTGGTCCCGACCCGCAACCCAGCGGATCGGAAGCCCCAGCCGGTGCACCACCAGCACAGCTTCTACCTCGGAACATCCCGCCAGCGCCCGGTCGAGCGCAGTCTTCAACCCGTACGCCCGCCCGCCCCGTAGCACCCCATCTACGGTCACGAGCACACGTGCACCGGACTCCCTGATCCGCTCGCGCAGTGCCCCCACTGGTTCCCCCATGGGCAGCGAGACACGGGACGCGTCGAGACGGCCGCAGGCGAGCGTGGTGACCACCGACTCCGGCACCAGCGGCAGCATGACCGCCACCTGGTCGCCGGAACCCACGCCAAGCTCGGTCAGCATGCTTGACGCGCGGGTCGCCTGGTCGAGGAGTTGCTTATGGGTGAACTCCTCGGCCCGCCCCTGTTCGCCGACCCAACGCAACGCCACCGGCTCACTCGGGCCACCTGATACGGCCCCCGGCGCAGTCGCGGCGACGGAGCGGGTAGCGGCGGCCAGTGCGATGGTGTCAGATACGGCGAACATGAGAAGAGCGTCGCCCACTTGCGTTGACGTCCCATCAACGAACGCTAGACGCGCACGTCAAGTGGGTCGCAGACGTTCGTCACACCCGGGTCGACACGGAGTTCCGCCCTCCGCCGGGCCGGTGCGAGGGGACTCGACGCCCCGCCGGAACGTTGCACGCCGGGCCGAGACGCCCTCCGTTCAACCTTGGTCGCCCCTCGCGCACCCGCGCCCCTCCCCATCGGGGCTGCGAGCACGGGCAGCCCCCGGCACCGTACTCGGCGACCGCCCCGGGCGACCGACCGCCCCGCAAGAGACTGCCACAGCGTCAAGCCCCGACCACGCCCAACACACTTCATCTACAAGACCGTTGGACCTCCGCAAGGCCACGGCAGCGCGCTCCGCCTGTGCGGACGGGGTACAGCTCCCGCGTACCCGCGGCCCACCGACCGACGCGTGATACGCATGGCCCCATGGCTGACGCAGACGAGGCAACCGGACAAGAGGGCGCCCGCCCGCTGGACCCGGCCCCGCGGCCCGGTCCGCGGAACGCCCTGACCGACGTGGCGGGCCTGCGCGTCGGGCACGCACAGCGGTGCGGATCGGGCTGGCTGACCGGAACCACCGTGGTGCTCGCGCCCGAGGGTGGCGCAGTGGCCGCGGTCGACGTACGGGGCGGCGGCCCCGGCACCCGGGAGACCGATGCGCTCGACCCGCGGAACCTGGTCCAGCACGTGGAGGCCCTCGTACTGACCGGCGGCAGCGCCTTCGGCCTGGACGCGGCCTCCGGGGTGCTGGCGTGGCTCGAAGACCAGGGCCGCGGCTTCCGGGTCGGGCCCCCCCCCCCCCCCGGCGTACCCGTCGTCCCGGCCCCCCCCCCGGTGGGCGTGGGGGGGGGGGGGGGGGGGGGGGGCCCCCCGCCGCGGGGGGGGGTGGGGGGGCGCCCCCCCCCCCCGCGCCAGGTCGTACCGGTCGTCCCGGCCGCCGCCCTGTTCGACTTGGGGCGCGGCGGTGACTGGCGGGCCAGGCCGGATGCGGCGCTCGGCAGGGAGGCAGCCGCCGCCGCCGAGCACGGCAGACCCGGTGGCGCGGCGCGGGGCCACGTATGGGCCGGCGCGGGGGCGGGGCGCGGGG
>NZ_JBEHZD010000092.1:0-18933 GCF_040240285.1 Streptomyces sp. HSW2009
CGCGGGGGGGGGCGCGCGGCCCCCCCCCCCGGCCGGCCCCGGAACCCCCCCGGCGGCCCCCCGGGGCGGCGGCCGGGCCACCGGCCCGGGCCCCCGCGCGGGCGCCCGCCCCGTGTTCCACACCCCCTGGGAGGGCGGCACCGCCTACGCCACCGCCGCCCTCCCGCTCGCCGACCTCATCGAGGCCCAGCTCGACATCGGCCACCTCGCAGCCCTACTGGCCTGCCCCGACTCCCCCGAAGCCATCGGCGACGGCACCCCCTACGTCGGCGTCAGCCGGGTCCCACCGGGCCACGCCCTGGTGCTGCGCGGCTACGGCTCCGAGACCGCCGACCGGGACGGCAGGGCACACGGCAGGGACAGCCCCGGCGACACCTGGCACCCGTACGGCACGTACGACGGCGGGCCCTACGGCACCCCGGGCCGGCCCGCCGACGGCGCGTACGGCGCCGCGTACGGCGACGGCCCCTACCGCGACGCCGGCTACGACAGTCACCGCACCACCCCGGGCCCGCGCGGCCCGCACCACACGCCCAGACCCGGCTCGCGCGGCGGCTCCCGCGACATCGTCGGCTACGAACCCACCGCGTCCCTCGCCGTCGCCGCCCCCCAACTCGACCCCGACCTCGCCGTGGAAGGCGTACGGGACGCACTCGTGGAAGCCGTACGGGTCCGACTCGCCGCGCCCCGGCACGCACCCGAACACGACGGGCCCGGACTCGACCCGGGGCCGGTCCCCGGCATGGGCCCGGCCGAGCGCCGCGCAGCCCGGGGCGCACCGGCCGCCGGCGTCGGCGCCGCCCCCCCCCGCCCCCCCCCCCCCGCCCCCCCCCCCCGACGGCGGCTCCGGGCCCGAGCCAGCGCCCCGCGGCCCAGCCGGACCACGCCCCGCCGGCCCACCCCGCCCCTCCGGCCCCGGCCGCCACGAGTCATAACCCAGCCACCACTGCCACCACTGCCACCACTGCGGGCATCACCAGCACCCCACCACCACAGGTGACCCGCCCCACCCCTCCGAAACCCCACCCCGCCCCACCCCGCCTCATCCCAGCCACCTCACCTCAGCCCCGGCCGCCCCACCCCCGTAAGCCGCCCCCTCCACCCACCGCAGCCCACATACGCGTACACGTACACGAGTACGTACACGAGTACGCCGACAGGCGGCGCCGAAGAAAGCTCCCGCCTCTCGGTATCGGGAGAAGGGACGGTTCCCACCGCGGCCACACGCCCGTGACGGGCCCGCCCAGATTTCGCCACGGGATATCGCATCCGGCGATGCGGGGCGTCCCAGGAGCTGGGCTTGACCTTGACGCCTACGTCAAGGCCGACGATCGGCGCATGGCTTTCGACTCGCGCGAGGTTCGCCTCGACACCCACGTCCCCCTCGGCCAGCCGCTCACGCACGGCCTCTTTCACCAGACCCGGTCCCTGATCAGCGGACCAGTGGTCGTACGCAACCGATGGATGTCCCTGACCGCCGCCATGCGCACCCTCATCAGCGGTACCGCGGCGCCCATGCCCGCCTACCAGGTGGGCGAGGTCATGCACGGACCTGCGGTGGGAGAAGTGGTGGCCTCCACCGATCCCGAGCTGGCTCCCGGCAACTGGGTGCGGCACAGCCGCGGCTGGCGTGAATACGCTGTCGTCGACACCTACGAGAAGATCGAGCCGGTCCCCTCCGCCGAGGAGGCAATGCGCCACCTGGGACAGGGCTTGACCACCTACGTGGGCCTGCGGGCCGCGGCCCACGTACAGCCCGGCGACACGGTCCTGGTGACCGGGGCGACAGGCGCGGTCGGCAGCATTGCCGCTCCGATCGCCCGCCTGCTGGGCGCAGCCCGCGTGGTGGGCAGCACCGGCTCCCCCGGCCGTGCCGCCGACCTCGGCTACGACGCCGTGTACGACCGGCACACGGGCAGCATGGCCGACGTGGCGCCGGCCGGCGTCGACGCAGTGCTCGACACCGTCGGCGGCCAACAGCTGCGCGAGGCCGTCCAGCTCGCACGGCCCGGGGCAAGGATCGCGCTCTGCGGAGCCCTCGCCCACCAGCTCGGCGGCGACCCGCCCACCGTGGAACTCGATCTGATGACGCTGATCGGCAAGCGCATCACCCTCCGTGGGTTCACCGCGTCCGACCACCCCCACTTGCACGAGGAATGGCACCGGCTGGGGCTGCGCGAGCCGTTCACGGTCGTCGACGGCCTGGACCGCGCGCCGCAAGCCCTCATCGACCTCCTGGCCGGCCGCTATGCCGGCGGTCTCGTCGTCCGCGTGTGACCATGGCAGGCATGCAGATCGCAGAAGCCGCCCGCGCCGCAGGTACTACGCCTCGGGCACTGCGTTGGTACCAGCAGCACGGGCTGCTGGCGCCGCGGCGGTCCCCGGCGGGGTACCGCGACTACGACGAGAGCGCCGTGCAGCGCGTGCGCCACATCCGGGAGCTGCTCAGCCTCGGCTTCACCCTCGCCGACGTACAGACCTTCGTCGATGTCCTGGACCGTGAGATCCCCACCGACTTCACCCAGCCCGGCAGCCCGGTCTGCCACCTCGCACTGGAGAAGGCGCGCGCCCGGCTGGCTGCCCTCGACGAGCGCATTGCTGCCGCTACGCACATCCGCGACCGGCTAGCAGAGCGACTCAAAGACTGATCTGACGGTGGGCGAGGAGTGATCACAGGAGCCTGTGAGCCCACCGCGCCCTACCCGAAGCGTCGAAGGTGCGCACGCACGGTGTTGGGCCGCTCCAACCAGGGCTCGTGCCCAGCACCTTCGATCTGGCCGTCCGCGCCGGTTCTTCCTGTACTGCTCATGGTCAGATCTCCGTCCACTCGCGTTGCCGTCGACCGCCGACCCGGCTGGCTGAACGACCTCGCGAACAGCGGGCTGGCCCCACGCGTGGGCCTCTCCGGAGCTCTGCGCGAAGACAGCATGCCGTCGCCCAGGGAATCACCACCCCGACAACTCCCGCGTCAACGAAGTGATCTCCGCCTACGGAATTCTTGCCAGAGCCGTCCACGTGCATATGCACGCATACCCCCAGGTCAGCGCCTCAGCCACCGCCAAGCATCAGAGTGACGCGTCCGCTGATCGAGTTGCCGCGTACCGCGGGCGGGTGTGCCGTGGAAGGTGCGCCCCGGCTCTCGATCGGGGGTGGCGAGGGAAGAGGGACCCGTCATGACGCAGACCCACACGCATCCGCAGCCCCGTTCGCACGGCCCCCGGCACGCGCGCCCGCGCAAGCCGGGCGCGACCGCGCGGTACGTCGAGCACCACACCTACGCCTGGTCGGTACCGCTCGTCCTGGGACTGATCTTCGGCGCGTACGTAGGCTTCCTGGAACACGACGGCGGCTCGTCCGCCGGCAAGTCCGCGATCGTCGGGCTGATCGGGATGGCCGTCTGCATCGGCGTCTGCTTCCTGATCGGCCGCGCGCAGAGTTCGATGATCACCGAGGCGAAGGCGCTCGCGTACGGGGTGGCCTTCGGTTGCGCCTTCGGCTTCCTGTACGCGCTCAGCGGCGCCACGGTCTTCAAGTCGGCCATGATGGGCCTGCTCCTCGGCGTGATCATGGGCGTCTGCGCGCTGTACGTGTTCCGTACGCGGTTGCGGTCACGTTGACGCGGCGCAGCCGGTACGGGCCGGCGGAACCTGCCGATCCGGAAGACCCGGAAGACCCGGAAGCTCGGAGGCCGAGGGTCGAGGCCCGGCAGATCCGGACAGCTCGGACAGTTCGGATAGCCCAGACGGCCCGACCGACCTGGACAACCCGACGGCGCAGGAGGCCCGGAAAGCCCGGCTGGGCGAGGCCGAGGACCTCGGGCGTCGGTCTCGCGGACCAGTCCCATGGACCGGCAGCAGTCGGTCCTCACGACCGTTCCGAGCGGGCCCGCGGCTACCTAGCGTCGACCCATGGACGACACGAGTGGCACCCTCGACGAAGCCCTTGAGCGCCTCCACAACACCGGCCCCGAGCGGGGTGGCTGGCTGTCCAACCATGCACCGATGGCGGTCGAAGCCCTGGTCAAGCACGGTCAGGCGGCCACCGTACACGGCTGGCTCGACTACTACCGGAGCAAGCTGGAAGACCGGCCGCGACCGGTCTCCACGATCACCGAAGCCCCCAGGCACCAGGCGCTCGGCGACCCGCGGCACCTCACCGACTGGGCCGACTTCTTCGGCCGCCAGCTCGCCGAGCGGCCGTGGCGGGAGGTGCTGGCCGAGTGGTGGCCCCGGCTGCTGCCCGGCCTTCTCGCCTCCGCGACCCACCCGCTGATCCGGGTCGGCCACGCCGTACGCACCCTGCTCGACGACGAACGGGCCGCGGCCCGCACCCTCCGCCCCACTGCCGGCCCCGGCGCGACGAACCCGGCCCCGGCCACCCAGGTCACCCCGACCACCGCCGGCGGCCCGCGGCTGGCCGAACTCGCCGAGGCCCTCGGCTACTGGGCTGCTCGGTACCAGCCCCTCCCCGTCCCGGTCGTCCCCACCGGCACGGCCGACCCCGAGCACGCGCTCGCCGCGCTCCCGCGACTGGCCGATCCGCAGGGCGGCATCCTCGACCGGATCGCCCGGCTCCCCGGCCTTCCCCACTGGCCGGAAGCGACCGCCGCACTGTACGCACCGGACGCTCCCGACCTGGCGTACGCGCAGCTCAGCCGGCTGGTCAGCAGCAGTGCCCGACGCTATGCGGCGTACGGTCACGGTGACCCGATCATGCTGGTGCACGCGGCCACCGCGCCCAATGCCGTACTCCGTACGCTGCCCGCCCTGCCCAAGGAACTGTGGGCACCCTCGCTCCGCGCGGTGTGGCCGTCGGTGGCCGCGATCATGTCCATCTACCAGCCCGCGGCCCCCGCACCGGCGGGGCGCGAGACGACGGAGGCCGCTTCGATGACACCGGAGGAGGTCTTCGCGCACGCGGCGGCACACGGCGACGAGCATGTGATCAAGTTCGCGGACACCGTGCTGGACGTCCTCTCCGACGTCACTCCGGATGGCGCCGCGGATGACGTCTTGGATGACGCCCCGGATGACGTCTTGGACGATGCCACGGGCGCGACCGCACGTACGGCGCGCGGTGCGGATGCGGGTGCGGGCGCAGCCGCGGATACGAGTACCCGTACGCGTACGGGTAGGGGTGCGCGTACGGCTAGGGGTGCGGATACCCGTATGGGCGCAGATCCGCACCCGGAGCCGGATAACGGTCAGGCCCTGGTCGCGGCCCTGCGAGCCCAGTCTTTGATCGAGTCGCCGCTGTAGGCAAGTCGCCGCCCCCGAGCCCGGCACAGCCACAGACCGCCACACCAAGGCCAAGCACCAAGACCAAGCACCACCGACACCACAACCCGGGCCCGATACGGCCACCGCGCACCGCCGTGTCGGGCACCCCGGCCCGCACGACGCCTTTCGGACAGCTTTGACGAGCACATGCCGCACCGATCGCGGCGCTTTTCGGCCCACTGCGCAACCGAGCGCCACGCCTCAAGTGGTCGCCAAGCGATAGCCATCGGTCGTTTGACGCCATGCCACGTTAAGTAAACGACTGATCTCGGACAGGTTGAGCACCAAGGGAGCCCTGCCCGTACGTGCAGAGATGATCAAAAAGCCCTGCGCGGCCAGTGGATTGGTGGACCATGCAACTGAGCCGACCCGGCGCACCACCGCACGTCGTGGGCGTCGGGCCGCCCCCTGCGCGCGCACCCGCGGGGGAAGACCGGCGTGACTCCCCGTAAGGGAAATGGGGGTTCGTCACGCCAGGGGAATGGCTGCATCTCGCACTTGTTTAAACTTCAAGAAGAGCTTTCCGAGTGAAACAGTGGATGTCATGACGAGTGGACCCCAGTCCGAGCCGCGCTGGCTCACCGATGAGGAGCAGCAGACCTGGCAGGCGTACATGCACGCCTCCACGCTTCTTGAGGACCATCTCGACCGCCAGTTGCAGCGCGACGCCGGTATGCCGCACACCTACTACGTACTCCTGGTGCTCCTGGAGCGCGCGCCGCGCCGGCAGATGCGCATGACCGAATTGGCGCGGAGCGCGAAGATCACCCGGTCCCGCCTCTCGCACGCCGTGTCCCGGCTGGAGAAGCACGGCTGGGTGCAGCGCGAGGACTGCGCATCGGACAAGCGCGGCCAGAACGCGGTACTCACCGATGAGGGGTACAAGGTGCTGAGCCAATCCGCCCCCGGTCACGTCGACGCGGTCCGCAACGCGATCTTCAACCGGCTCTCGGACGAGCAGGTGCGCCAACTCGGCGAGATCTGCCGCGTCATCGCCAACGGCCTCCAGCCGGAGCGCGGCGACGCCGACCTCCCCTGGCAGCGCTGACCCTTCCCGACGGCACCGCTCCTTCCCGACGGTTCCACCCCGCCCAGCGGCGCTGCCGTCCGCGGGCGGCGCCGACCCCGCTGGCCGTACGGGCTTCCGCCGGCAGCGCCAGCCCCGTGCCTGCGATACGGGCCTTGGCCAGCACCCCTCCGCGTACCCCTGCACCCCTGAACACGGCAGGCGGCGCCCGCCGCCACGCACAGAGCCCCCGCCGTCGGACGCTGTCGCCAGCGCGTCCAACGGCGGGGGCCCGTCGCTAGCTGCCGCTACCTACCGAGCGCGGCAGCCCGCCAGTCCTCCCGATACTCCCCGCGGCGCGCGTGGCGCCGCGGGGACTCGCCTGAGGTCAGTGCGCCATCACCGGCACCGGAACGTCGTCTTCCGAGCCGTCCCCTGAGGACGCGGCGGCCGGGCCGCTCTGCGGGCCGGTGTTGATCAGCGTGAAGGCGATCGCCGAGGCCACCACGAGGATGACCACGGCCCAGGTGATCGCGGTCGTGTACCCCTCGACCAGGGCCGTCATCTTCAGGCCCGCGGACGGGCCCTCGCCCTTCACGTGGTCCTTGAAGTACTCCGTGGTGGCGCTGGCCGCGATCGTGTTGAGCAGCGCGGTGCCGATGGCGCCGCCGACCTGCTGCGAGGTGTTGACCATCGCGGAGGCGACACCCGCGTCACGCGGCTGCACACCGTGCGTGGCCAGGCTCATCGCCGGCATGAACGCGGTACCCATGCCCAGGCCGAGCAGCAGCAGCGCCGGCAGGATCAGCCCGGCGTACGAGCTCTCGGTGTCGAGCTGGGTCAGCAGCAGCATGCCGATCGCGGCGGTCAGGAAGCCGGGGCCCATGAGCAGCCGCGGCGGGACCCGGGTCATCAGACGGGCACCGATCTGCGTCGAACCGGTGATCATCGTGGCGATCATCGGCAGGAACGCGAGGCCGGTGGTGACCGGGCTGAAGTCCTTGACGATCTGGAGGTAGTAGGTCAGGAAGAGGAACAGGCCGAACATACCGATGACCGCGAGGCCCAGCGACATGTACACGCCGGCGCGGTTGCGGTCGGTGAGGACGCGCAGCGGCAGCAGCGGGTTCTTGACCTTGCTCTCGACGACCACGAAGGCGGCGAGCAGCACCACGGCGGCGATGAAGAGGCCGATGGTGGCGCCCGCGGTCCAGCCGTCCTCCTCGGCCCGGGTGAAGCCGTACACCAGCGAGACCAGACCCGTGGTGGCGAGGATGACGCCGGGTATGTCGAGCTTGGAGGGGTTACGGCTGTCGCTGGGCTCACTGATCACCGTGATCGCGCCGGCGACGGCGACGACGGCGAACGGGATGTTCACGTAGAACGTCCAACGCCAGTCCATGTACTCGGTGAGCACACCACCCAGGATCAGACCGACGGCGCCACCACCACCGGCGATCGCACCGAAGACGCCGAACGCCTTGGCGCGCTCCTTCGGGTCGGTGAAGGTGACCGCGAGCAGCGACAGCGCGGCGGGCGCGAGCAGCGCGCCGAAGACGCCCTGGAGGGCGCGGGCGCCGAGCAGCATGCCGGTGTTGACCGCGGCGCCGCCGATCGCGGAGGCGGCGGCGAAGCCGAGCAGGCCGATGATGAACGTCTGACGGCGTCCCCACAGGTCAGCGAGGCGACCGCCGAAGAGCAGGAGTCCACCGAAGGCGAGGGCGTAGGCAGTGATGACCCACTGCTTGTTGCCCTCGGATATGTGGAGCGACTCCTGCGCCGAGGGGAGTGCGATGTTCACGATGGTCGCGTCGAGCACGACCATGAGTTGCGCGAGGGCGATGAAGACCAGCGCTTTCCAGCGCCTGGGGTCAGCTTGCTTGGCCATTTCTGGCATGAGGGGGCCTACCTAGCGAGACGGGAGTGAAAGGTGCAGGACTCGGCGGGCCGGTGACGCGGGAGGCATGCAGGGGCCCGAGGGTGACAGGGGGCGCCGACGATGACGGTCAGCGGCGCGAGTGCGGATCGGCGGCGCGATCCGGGGCTCAGGTCGTGGGGCGCAGGTCCTCCAAGGTTGCGGCCGTTCCGGGGAGTTCCGAACGGGCCGGTGTGGCCAGCCCGTCCAGGAACAGTTGGAGATGCCGGTGAACGAAGCGGTCGAAGTCCATGCAGACGCTTCCGCACCCGGAATCGTGCGCCCGGGGCGAGGACCCCAGGCCGGGCAGCGGTCGAGTGAGCTGGGTGACCGCGACCATCAGGTCACCGACGGCTATGTCGGTACGCAGTTGGCCGCTCGCCCGCGCGTCGCTCATGACCGCCTCGATGCTTGCGTTGAGGCGATCACGTGCGGCCATCAGGTCAGGGTGTCCCCTGTCCGGACTGTGCGAAATGAGCGGGCACAGCGCACCGATGCGCTCGTCAGCCGCCTGGTGCACGAAGCGCCGAAGGGCCTGGAAGGCATCCGACTCCTGTGCTCTCGCCTCGTCCGCCCGATCCGCTATGCGGTCCATGACGGAGAGGGCGACGTGGTGTACCAGCTCACTGCGATCTGCGAAGTGCCGATAGAGCGTGGCATTTCCTACCCCAGCCCGTCGAGCGATTTCATCGAGCGGGACCTCGGCCCCGTGCTCGACGAACATCTCGCGCGCCGCCGCGACGATCCGCTCCCGGTTGCGCAGCGCGTCCGCGCGCAGCCGGGGCTGCGAGACCTTCGCCGGGCTGGTGGCGGTCACATCCACTCTCCTTCTCACCTGTCGGGACCGTGGCCCCGGTTCGCTCACCTGCCGTGTTCGGCAGCGTTGACGTGCTGTTCCTCCGTCGCCGGCGCACAGTCCCGCCTTCGTGACGGATCTGACCGTGGCGTCTGCGACTGCCGATGACTTCCGCGGTTTCCGGGCGATCGGTTGCACGATGCGGTCTCGGGGCGCCCCCCCGGCCCCCCCGCCGCCCCCCCCCCCCGGGCCGGCGCAGCGCCGCCCCCCCCCGCGAAGGACAATGAGATAGGGGGGGGGGGGGCGCCGGGCGCCCGCGCGCCCCCCCCCCCCCCCCCCCCCCCCCCCCCCCCCCCCCCCGCCCCGTCTCGCTCCACTTCCCCACCCCGGAGCGATTCCCTTGACCTAGGTCTCGGGTCCTCGTTCCGGGGACCTAGTCCCCGTTTCTGAAGTCACCCGGTTAAACGGGGAGCCCCTCCCCGGATATTTCGCGAACCGATGTGAACTGGGCCACACTCCCGAAAGGCAGGGCCGACGGCCGCGGGAAGCGCCCCCCCGGGCATCCCCCACCCACGCCCCAGCTCTCCATTTCCACAGGTCAGAGGTGTCGTACTGATGAGGTACGGGCCTACCCGGCCGCCCGCGCCACGCATCGGTACGGGCCCGGAGGGCCATCCGCACCCCGCCGACTGTGCCCCTGCAAAGCGGTTCCGCCCGCCCCGGCCGCTTCCGTAACCGGTCGAGTACGTTCCGGCCGCGCGGCACAGCGCCCGGGCCTCCGCCATTCCGCCAAGGGCCCGCTGGACGGTTCCGCCCCACGCACCGACCGCCCCAACAGCCCCGCCCACCCCGCAGTGGCGGTCCGGCCCCGAGCAAGCCCCGGCGAGCCCCCGCAAGCTCCGCCGACTACGCACCGCCCGCACCCGCCACACAGCGCATCAGGAGCCCCACCCCGGCCACGCCTCACCCACCACCCCGCACATCGCACCCCCGTACGCCGCCATCACCCGCCACTCCGCCCCGTTCCCCTCACTTCCCGCCGCACCGGCACCCCGTGCACCACGGCACCCAACCGGCGCACGGATTACGCGCGGACGGGCGCACTCGGCGCGCGTAGCGCCCGCGAGCTCGGGAGGGTGGGTCGCACAGCGCAGCCATCAGCACCCGCCCCGGCTGCCTCGGCCACGAAGGCGGGACCGGCATGCGACACCGCGACCCCGGCGACAACGCCGCCCGCGAACCCGACGGGCCCCCACGCGACGCAGACGACGAACGCGCGACGCACCCCGACGAGCCGGGAGAGATATCCGGGGCAGAGGTGCCGCCTGAGGCAGAGGCCACATCCGGAGCAGGAGCCACATCCGGGGCAGGGTCCGCACCCGCGCTGGAAGCCGTACCCGCGGCAGAGGCCGCTTCAGGGTCGGAGGCCGCACACGGGGCAGGGCCAGGGGTCGCGCCCGAGGCAGGGAGCCCACCCATCCACGAGCCGGGGCTTACGTCCGAGGCAAGCCCGGAGGCTGGATACGGCCGCGACAACCGCAGCCCGGCACACCCGGCGCCGACCCGTACCAGCCGTTCAACGCCCTCAGGCTCCCTCTCGCACGCCCCCGAAAACCACCCCCCTATACCCCCTAATTCCACCGCCCCACGAATATCCCCATCCCCTCCCACGTACGCCTCGTCACCCCCTAGGCCCCCAGCAACCCCCCGCCCACCTGCCTCGGCGCCGCTCGCCCTGGCAACGGGTCGTCATGGCCGCGCCATGGCCGGCCACGAGCGAATACGCGCAGGTCGTACGCCCCGTGTCGCACTGCTGGCCGCCGCGGCGGTCGCCGCGCTGATGCCGGCGGCCCCCACCGCCCCGGAGGTCACGACCGCGACTCCCCCAGGCCGTCCCCCGCTCCCCACCGAGTGGGAAACCACCGAACCGAACCCCGCGGACGACCAGTCGCAGTCGCACCAGGCCCAAGCCGACGACGGGGCGGCCACCCGGCGCGACGAGGCGGCAGGCAGGGCCGCCGACGAGGCCGACGGCACGGCGGCCCGCCCCGACTCCGACCCCACTCAGAACGGCCGCACCGCACGACCCCCCGCACCGCACCGCCCGCAAGACGCCACCGACGCCGCAGACGCCGAAAACACCAAGGCCACCGGCGCATCCGAGGCCGCCGATGACGCAGCCGACCTCCCCTGCGCCCTCCCCACCCACGGCGGCGCCCAACTGGCCGAGGGCATACCGACCGAGGGCAGCTACAGCCGCAGCACGGGCACGGTGCGCGCACTCACCCTCATGATCGACTTCCCGGGCACCCCGGGCGAGGGAACCGCACAGCGACGTTTCGCGGAGTTCTTCCCACAAACCTCGCAGTGGTTCGCGCGGAGTTCGTACGGGCGCCTCGACTACCGCCCGGACACGCCGATCCGCCACTGGTTGCGCATGCCGCACCCCTTCGCCTCGTACGGGATCGAGCGCGGCAGCCCGTACGAGCCCGGCTACCGGCGGCTGTTGGACGACCTGGTGGCCGCGGCCGACGAGCGGGTGGACTTCAGCCGGTACGACCTGGTCAACGTGCTGGTCACGCCGAACGCCGGGCCGCCGGCCGCGCAGACCGTGCTGTCGGTGACCTTCGCGGGCAACGACAGCGCCCCGCGCGCCGACGGCGTACGGCTGGCCAATGTCTCGTTCGTCTACAGCCGTCAGGACGACGGCACGGGCACCCTGCACGAGACCGGATACCGGGTGCTCCCGCACGAGAACAACCACTCCTTCGGCCTCCCCGACCTCTACACCGCATCCGGTGCGCAACACGCCGGCCACTGGGATCTGATGTCCGAGGACTGGGGTGCCAACAACGATGTCATCGGCTGGCACAAGTGGAAACTGGGCTGGTTGAAGGCGCGCCAGGTCGCCTGCGCCACCAAGAGCCCCGGCGCAACCGCCAGCCCGGGAACTTCCCGACACACCCTCAGCCCCCTCGCCCGCGCCGGCGGCACCAAGGTGGTCTTCCTCCCGGTGTCACCCCGTGGCGGGTACGCCATGGAGGCCCGCACCCGGGAGGGCAACGCCGCAGCCGTCTGCCAACCCGGCGTCCTCATCTACTGGGTGGACGTCCACAAGGAGTCGGGGCAGGGCCCCGTGACGGTCATGGACGCCCGGCGCACAACACCTCTCCCCCGCCCCGGCGCCCCCACCCCGCACACCCCTACGCCCCCAAACGCCCCCACCACCCGAACCACGACCGGCAACACTCCGGCCAACCACCTGAGCCACCTCACCCCGTACCGCAGCGGCCTCCGCCCGTGGAACGCGCCCATCAGCGAACCGCGGAGCTGCTCCCAACTGCCCAATGTCCACGCGGACCTCAGCGACGCGACGTTCACCCCCGGCCAGACGTTTCACGACAACCGACACGGCGTACGCGTGAGCATCGCCATCACCGGTCACACCCGAAACGGCGACTACACCATCAAGATCACCCGCCGTGGCAGCTCAGCCTGACCCCACCGACGCGCCCCCTACGGAAATCCGCACCCCACAGGCCCCAGAGCCGGGCTAAGGGACCCGCCAGTGCTGTCGACCGAGGCTGATCAAGCGCAGTTGGCTACGGGCCGTCGCGGCGATCCGCGCCTCCGCGGCCTCCGCCGCACGCACCGCTTCCGCCGCGTGCACCGCTTCCGCTGCCGCCACGTCCCGCGCGGGACCGTCGGCCGCCCCGCCGCCGGCCACCCCGGCACCGTCGGCAGTCCCCTCCGACCCCACGACCGTACGGTCCGGAGGCGTACGCGCCACCGCTGCACCGTCCGGAGCGGTACGGTCCGGGGCCGCTTCCAAGAACGCGGCGGCGGTCATCACCATGTGGTCCACGTACAACTCCGCCAACATCCGCACGTCATCGGCGCTCCACCCCTCCGCCTCCAGCGGCACGGCGAACGCCGCGGCGACCTCGTCCACGAAGCGCCCCAACTGTGCGGCGATGGCCTCCCGGACGGGGCGTACGCCGCCGTGCCGTTCGCGGGCGATGAACCGGACGTGCGCCGGATGCGTACGGACGTGGCGCGCCACCGCGTCGACGGTGCCCTCGATCCGTTCCTCGTCACCGTCCTGTTCGGCGAGTACGTCCCGGATCATCCCGTGCAGACTGCCCAGCGCCTCCTCGACGAGCGCCACCCCCAGATCGGCCATGTCCCGGAAGTGCCGGTAGAACGCGGCGGGCGCCACTCCCACCACACGGGTCACCTCGCGCAGGCCGAGGCTGCTCAGACTCTGCTCCGCGAGCAGCCGCAGCCCCGCGTCTAGGAGCGCCTGCCGGGTCTTCTGCTTCTGGGCCTGCCTGACCCCGACCGTGTGACTCATGTCATTCAGTAAACAACCGTTCTCCCACTTTGGCCACCGTAGACTGAACTGAGTGAACAGTCGTCACCCCAACTGTTCACCGAAACTCAGCGCACCCGCTGTACGCCACCACCCCGCACGCAGCCCGCCCCCTACTGCACCCCGTATCACCACACACCAGACCGTCACGCCCCACGCGCCACGCCCCACCCCGTCCGATCGCTCCTCACCGAGAAGGGACCGCCATGCTCTTCCTCGTCGCTGTCTTCCTCCTGATGAGCCTCCTGATCGGAGCCGCGGCCCATACGTCGCTGCCGGTCTTCCTCATCGCGGCCACGGCCATTGCCAGTTGGCTCCTCGTCTTCACCCTCCGCGAGCGCCGGGCGCGCACCAGGCACTGACCGCCCCCACAGCGAAAGGAGCCCCCATGAGCGCCCTCACCACCCCACATCAACCCACCGCGACCCCGAAGCCCCCTACCGCCCCTCCCGCCGCCGGAACCACCGCCACCCGCCGCCCGGCCGGCCCCCGCGACGCCGACGGCATGGCCGTGGCCTCCTTCGTACTCGGCCTCATCGGCCTCCTACTCTTCAATCTCGTCTTCGGCCCCTGCGCCATAGCCCTGGCCACCCTCGCCCTCCTCCGCAACATCCAACGCAAGGGCCGCGCCCTCCTCGGCCTCACCCTGGGCGTGGCCGACCTGGCCGTCCTCATCACCCTCGTCACCACGAACAACACGGTGACGTGGCACTTCGGCGGCTAACCCCACCCCCGCCCACCCAACCCACCAGCCCACCCCACCCGGACACACCCCCATCCGCTACCCTGTCCTGGGCCGCCCTCAACGACGGCCCAGTCTCCCAGGAACCTGCGCGGTCCCACCACGACCGCCACCCACCCGAGGGACACGCCCCGCCTCCGTAGCTCAGGGGATAGAGCACCGCTCTCCTAAAGCGGGTGTCGCAGGTTCGAATCCTGCCGGGGGCACAGAGAAATTGCAGGTCAGAGGCCCTTTCGTCCGCCGGACGGGAGGGCCTTCGTGCTGCGGTGCAGATCTGGGGTAGGGCGGGCGTGCGGCATTCGCCTGTCAGGCGGTCGGTGACCGCCACTTGGCAACCTGTGGGCGTAGAGGTGCCGTTGCCAGCAACCAGCAACCGCGTGGCGGTAGGGGCAACGGGTGCCTGCCGGCGCTCAGGCCCCGCCCTCCGGTCGCTTCGTCGGGCCGGCGCCGGGGGGCGGTAGGGGTGGCGGCTCGTCGTGCTGTCGGGCCAACCCCGCCTGTACGGCGCCCGCTAGTACGCGGACGGCGACGCCGACGAGCAGCAGCCCTCCCGCCATCTGCACCATCGTGAGCGCCCGTCCGGCCTCCGAGCGCGCCGCGATGTCGCCGTAGCCGACCGTGCTGAAGGTGGTCAGGGTGAAGTACAGCGCGTCCGTCCTGGTCAGCGGCTCGCTGAAGGAGTCGGGCGCGGAGCGGGCCAGCAGGTAGTACGAGGCGGCGAAGAGGACCAGGAAGAGCAGCAGCGTGGCGGTCAGCCCCTCGATGGCGCGCAGCCGCGGATGAGGGGAACGCGCGATGGCCCGTACCTCCCAGCAGAACACGAGCAGCAGCGCGAGCAGCCCGCACACCAGCAGCACGCCCGTGCCCGCGGTGAGCCGGTCGTCCATGGGGAGCAGGTAGTAGCCGGTGACGAGACCGACGGCGACGCCCCAGGCACGCGCGACGGCGACCCGGACGACGCGGCGGCGAGGGCGGGAGCGGTCGCCGGGCGGGGCCGGCTCGGCGGGGGCCCGGCCGCTGCCGCCTGAGGTCGTACCGCTCATCTCGCCCCTTCGTCCCGTCCGGTCTCCACGGCCCGATCGTTCCCGCATCCCGGCCCGCTGCCCAGGCGGCGGGCCGGGAGCACCCCTGACGGGTGACCCGACCTGACGGGTGACCCGGCCCCTGACCGGTGGCCCGACACATGCCCGGTGTCCCGGCCGCCCCTGGTCGGTGACCCGGCCCCTGGCGCCGACCGGCCTCGGGACCGGGCGGGGCCGGTGAGAACGCCGTACCGAGTACGTCCGAGACGCCGCGCCCGGGCGGCACCACAGCCGCCCGGGGTCGGTGGTGCCAAGGGGTCGCCTCGCGTCAGTCGACGACGCCGAGGTCCTCCCGCATGATGCGGCGCATGGTCGTGAGTTTGGGCTCTGCGGCCTTGAGGGCGAGGAGTACCTGGTCCGGGTCCTCGCCCGGGGGCGCCAGGCCGCGGTCGATGCGTTTGACGGCGGCGTCGGCCCCGGCGAGTACCGCGTTGAGCTCGCGGGAGGCGGCCAGCACCGTCTCGGGGACGATCATCTGCGCCTCGGCGTAGCGGTCGCGGTAGTCGCGGCGGGCTTCTTCGACCTGGCTCCGTTCGTCGTCGCCGTAGACGCCGTCGCGCAGTCGGTGCAGGGCGTCCTTGAGCAGGGTGTGGAAGTTGCGGGACGCGCGGTTCATGGCGGTGTACGCGGCCCGCCGTTCCTCGTGGTGCCGCCGCTGGTCCTCCGTCCGGGCCTCGTCGGCGCGTTGGCGCCTGGCCACCCAGTGGGTGACCAGCGGTGCGAAGAGCGTGCCCAGCACGCCGACGACTGCGGTGACCGTGGCGGCCAGGGCGGCATTCACGCTGGTGACCCTAGTCGGGTGGGGTCATGGGCGAACGCGGAATCGGCGCCGGCCGGGCCGGGCCGGGGCATCGGCGGAGTCTGCCGCCCGCCCTATCCGGCCCGCCCCTCGATCAGCACCGCCACCCCGTCCAGCACGGAGCCGAGGCCGAGTTCGAAGAGGCGGCTCAGGTCCAGGTCGTAGCCGCTGGTGCCGAGGGATTCCATGACGCGGTTGAAGGTGGGGTAGTCGCCGGAGTCGGTGAGGGCGGCCAGGGCTGGTTCCTGGTGGGCTAGCCACTGGGCGTCGGAGAGGCCGGTGGCGCTTGCGGCCTGGGCCTCGCGTTCCAGCTCGGCTGCGATGCCCTGCACCTGGCTGTAGAGCAGCACGTTCAGGTCGATCATCGTCGCGGGGGGCAGGCCCTGGCCGTCCAGGGCCGCCAGCATCCACTCCGAGTAGGCCATCAGGTGCGGCAGCAGGAGGGGGCGGGTGAGCGGGCCGATCTGGGCCAGCCAGGGGTGCGCCTGGTGCAGGGCCCACAGGGAGCGGGCCCCGAGTTCCAGCCGGGTTCGCCAGTGGGCGGGGGCGGGTTTGGGCAGGCGCAGTTCGCTAAAGGCCGCGTCGGCCATCAGCAACACCAACTCGTCCTTGCTGTGCACGTGCCGGTAGGGCGACATGGTGGCGGCGTTCAGCCGGGCCGCGATGCTGCGCATGGAGACCGCCGCCAAACCCTCGCTGTCGGCGACCTCGATGGCGGTGCGCACGATGCGTTCCCGCGTCAGTTCCCGCGCTGGTGCGTGTGTCGGTTCGCGCGTCGGTTCGCGCTCCGGGGCGGGTGTGGGGGGCGTACGGGGCGCTGCGCTGCGCCTGCGCGCCTCGGCGGGGCCCGACGCCTCGGCCGCACCTCGCATCTTGGCCGGCCTCCCGGCGCCGGCCGGCCCCCGCGCCTCGGCCCGCCCTCGCACCCCAACCGGCCCGTATGCCTCAGCCGACCCTCGTACCGCAGCCGACCCCTGTCCCTCGGCCGAACCCCGAGTCTCCGCCAGCCCGCGCACTCCGGTCGAGCCCCCCCCCTCAACCACCACAGTCCCCACCCGCGGCTCCGCCCGTACCAGCCCCTCCTCGCGTAGGGCCGTGAGCGCCTTCGCGGCCGTGGCCAGGGCTACGTCCCACTCCCGGGCGACCTGGCGGGTCGAGGGGACCCGGTCGCCCGGTGCGAGTTCGCCCGCGGTGATGCGGCGTCGGATCTCGGCGGCCACCCGCTGGTACGGCGGAATTTTCGCGGCACTCATGCGCCCCCTCCCTCTGTACTAGCACAGAGGCTACCAGCGGGGACCCCGAACAGCCCTCCATCACCTAGTACAGATAGCTAGTACAGCCCAGGAAATAGGGGCTTTGCAGTGCGCTGCGTACGCCGTACATTCAAGCGCGTACACCGTACGGATCGTCGTGCGAACCCCCGTACGAAACCGTCGTATGGACCCCTGTGGAGGGACCGTCATGAAGGGCACCGAGGACATGAACGCCACGCCGACCGTGTTGATCTCCGGGGCGAGCGCCGCCGGGCTCGCCGCTGCTCACTGGCTGCGGCGGCGGGGCTATGCGCCGACGGTCGTCGAGCGGGCGCCCGGGCTGCGGCCCGGTGGGCACGCGATCGACGTACGGGGCGTCGCGCTCGACGTGCTGGACCGGATGGATCTGCTCGGCCCGGCGGAGGAATTGCGCACCCGGATGCGCGGCATGACGATGTTCGACGCGGCGGGCCAGGAGCTGTGGCGTTCGCACGAGAAGGCGTTCAGCAGTGGGCGGCTCGACAGTGCGGACATCGAGGTGTTGCGGGAGGACCTGAACCGGCTGCTGTACGAGCGGACGCAGGGCGAGGTGGAATATCTCTTCCAGGATTCGCTGGTGGCTCTCGATGAAGGACCGCACGGGGTGACCGCGCGCTTCGAGCGTGCTGCGGACCGGAGGTTCGACCTGGTGGTGGGGGCCGACGGACTGCATTCGAAGGTGCGGCAGTTGGCCTTCGGGCCGGAGCGGGAGTTCCTGCGGCCGACCGGCGCGCACCTGGCCGTCTTCAGTACGGACAACTTCCTGCACCTGGAGGACTGGCAGCACTGGCTCCAGGACGAGACCGGCAGCTACTGCGTCTACCCGGTGCGCGGGAACACCGAACTGCGAGCCACGCTCGGCTTCGTCGGCGGTCCTGTCGACTGTGACCACCACGCCGTCGAGCAGCAGAAGGCGCTGGTCACCGCGCAGCTGTCGCATCTGGGCGGGGACACCCCGCGGCTGCTGCGGGCGATGTGGTCCGCGCCCGACTTCTACTTCGACTCCATGGCCCAGGTGCATATGGACCGCTGGTCGACGGGGCGGATCGCGCTCATCGGCGACGCCGGCTACTGCCCCTCGCCCCTCAGCGGGCAGGGCACCAGCCTGGCCCTGGTCGGCGCGTACGTACTGGCTGACGAACTCGGCAAGGCGGCCGGCGACCACCGCACCGCGTTCGCCGCCTACGAGCGGCGCATGCGCCCGTACGTCGCGCTCAACCAGGCCCTGGCCACCGAGAACGCGGGCGGGATGGCCCCCGAGGAGTCCACCACGCGCGCGAAGAACGCCCTGGTGCTGGATGAGGACGCGGGCGCGGGCGCGGCTGCGGATGCGGGCGCGGCTGCGGCAGGGGACGGGGATGCGGATGGGGGCGCGGGTGGGTGCGTGGCCGGGTCTGCCACCGCGCGGGCGGCTCGTCCCGCGCACGCGCACGCGGGGCCGGCCGCGCCGGTGGGCGCCTGAGCCACCCACAGCAGCGTCCGCCTGAGCCACCCGCGCCGGCGCGCGCCTGGGCCGAGCCACTGCCCGCGTCCAAGCCCACGCCCGCGCGGGCGCCGGGCCGCTACCGCACCGCCGCCGCGTCCCTACCGCACCGCCGCCGCCCCGCCCGGCCCCCCAACGCCCCCGCCGCCCCCCCCCGTTGCGGGGGG
>NZ_JBEHZD010000920.1:0-1815 GCF_040240285.1 Streptomyces sp. HSW2009
GGGGGGGGGGGGGGGGGGGGGCCCCGCCCCCCCCGCCCCCCCCCCGTCCCGGGTCGGCGGCCCCGGGTCCGCTGCCACCGCCCCGGGTCCCCTGCCCAACCCCGGGCCCGCCACTACGCCCGGCGCAGCCGGTTGGCCGTGCTCACCGCCCGCAGCACCGCCGCGGCCTTGTTCCGGCACTCGGCGTTCTCCGCCGCCGGGTCCGAGTCGGCGACCACGCCGGCACCGGCCTGCACATAGGCCCGGCCGTCCCGCAACAGGGCGGTGCGGATGGCGATCGCGGTGTCCGAGTCGCCCGCGAAGTCGAGGTAGCCGACGCAGCCGCCGTACAGCCCGCGCCGGGTCGGTTCGAGTTCCTCGATGATCTGCATGGCGCGCGGCTTGGGCGCGCCGGACAGCGTGCCGGCCGGGAAGCAGGCGGTGAGCACGTCGAAGGCGGTACGGCCGGCGGCGAGGGTGCCGGTGACCGTGGAGACGATGTGCATGACGTGGCTGTAGCGCTCGATGGACATGAAGTCGACCACCTCCACGCTGCCCGGCTCGCACACCCGGCCCAGGTCGTTGCGGCCGAGGTCGACGAGCATCAGGTGCTCCGCCCGCTCCTTGGGGTCGGCCAGCAGTTCCTCGGCGAGCGCCGCGTCCTCCTGCGGGGTCGCCCCGCGCGGCCTGGTGCCGGCGATCGGGTGCAGCATCGCGGCCCCGTCCTCGACCTTGACCAGCGCCTCCGGGCTTGAGCCCACGACGTCGAAGGCGCCGCCGTCCGGGGCCGGGAAGCGGAAGAGGTACATGTACGGGCTGGGGTTGGTGGCCCGCAGCACCCGGTAGACGTCCAGCGCGCTGGCCTCGCACGGCGTCTCGAACCGCTGCGAGGGCACCACCTGGAACGCCTCCCCCGCGTGGATGCGCTCCTTGATGTCGCGCACCACGTCCTCGTACGCCTCGCCGCCCCACAACGCGGTGAACTCCGGCAGTTCGGCGGGCGGCAGCACGGTGGGGCTGCTGGGCACGGGGCGGGCGAGGTCGGCGGTCATCGCGTCGAGCCGGGCGACGGCGTCGTCGTACGCCTCGTCGACGCCGGTGTCCAGGTCGTTGTGGTTGATCGCGTTGGCGATCAACAGCACGGTGCCGTCCCAGTGGTCGAGCACCGCCAGGTCCGAGGTGAGCAGCATGGTGAGCTCGGGCAGGTGCAGGTCGTCCCGGCCGCGGTCGCCGATCTTCTCCAGCCGGCGCACGACGTCGTAGCCGAGGTAGCCGACCATGCCGCCGGTGAACGGCGGGAGTTGGACGAGGCCGCCCAGGTCGCGCGGGGTGTGCAGGGCCTCGACGGTGGCGCGCAGGGTGGCCAGCGGGTCGCCGTCGGTCGGCACGCCGACCGGGGGCGTACCGAGCCAGTGGGTGCGGCCGTCCCGCTCGGTCAGGGTGGCGGCGCTGCGGACGCCGACGAAGGAGTAGCGCGACCAGGACCGGCCGTTCTCCGCCGACTCCAGCAGGAAGGTGCCGGGCCGACCGACCTCGCCGTACGGGCCTTCGGCCCCGGCTCCGGTCGCCGGGCCCGTGCAGCCGGCCAGTTTGCGGTAGAGGCCGACCGGGGTGTCGCCGTCCGCGAGCAGCCTGCGGCTGACGGGGATGACGCGGCGGTCAGCCGCCAGCTTCCGGAAGGTCTCGCGGTCCATGGTGCCCGTCGCGTCCGTCATACCCGCATCGCCCGTCGTGTCGTGCACTTCGTGTGTCCTGGTGGTCCCGGGGGCCCGGCAGCCGCGGCGGTCCGCGGCCCCGCCGCCGGCGGGGGCCGGTGCGCCGCCTGCGGGGACTGGC
>NZ_JBEHZD010000921.1:0-1805 GCF_040240285.1 Streptomyces sp. HSW2009
CCCGCCCCCCCCCCCCCCCCCGCGGGGCGCGGGGCGGGCGGCCGCCCCCCCCCCCCCCCCCCGCGCCGCCCCCCCCCCCCCCCCCCGCCGGCGCGGGGCCGGCGGAGGGTCACGGATACCCCGGGTCGGCGGGCGAGCGGTCGGAAACACCCCGCGGGACGGATGCCCGTACGGAGCCATGCGGCTCGTACGACCTCGTGCCGCCCCGTACGGCTCTGCCCCGCACGGCTCTGCCCCGTACGGGTCCGCCGGCCCCGCCGTGACGCGTCCGGTGAGGTGGGACACACTGGGCCGCGGAATGGGCGTGCGTCGCGTCGGATAGCCTGGCGCCGGGTCTCTCGATACCAAGAGACCTCGGAAAATGGGCAGGGACACCCACCGCTAGCTCGCAGCAGGAGATTGCCATGACCCGCACTCCCGTCAATGTCACCGTTACCGGCGCGGCCGGCCAGATCGGCTACGCGCTGCTCTTCCGCATCGCCTCCGGCCACCTCCTCGGCGCGGACGTGCCCGTCAAGCTCCGCCTCCTGGAGATCCCGCAGGGCCTGAAGGCCGCCGAGGGCACCGCCATGGAGCTGGACGACTGCGCGTTCCCGCTGCTGCGCGGCATTGACATTTCGGATGACCCGAACGTGGCCTTCGACGGCGCCAACGTCGCCCTGCTGGTCGGCGCCCGCCCGCGCACCAAGGGCATGGAGCGCGGTGACCTCCTGGAGGCCAACGGCGGCATCTTCAAGCCGCAGGGCGCGGCGATCAACGCGCACGCCGCGGACGACATCAAGGTCCTGGTCGTGGGCAACCCGGCCAACACCAACGCGCTGATCGCCCAGGCCGCCGCGCCCGACGTGCCGCGCGAGCGCTTCACCGCGATGACCCGCCTGGACCACAACCGCGCCGTCTCGCAGCTCGCCCAGAAGACCGGCACGCCGGTCAGTGAGATCCGCAAGCTCACCATCTGGGGCAACCACTCGGCCACCCAGTACCCGGACGTCTTCCACGCCGAGGTCGCGGGCAAGAACGCCGCCGAGGTCGTCAACGACGAGAAGTGGCTGGCCGACACCTTCATCCCGACGGTCGCCAAGCGCGGCGCCGCGATCATCGAGGCCCGTGGCGCGTCCTCGGCCGCCTCGGCCGCCAACGCCGCCATCGACCACGTCCACACCTGGGTCAACGGCACCGCCGACGGCGACTGGACCTCCATGGGCATCCCCTCGGACGGTTCGTACGGCGTTCCGGAGGGCCTCATCTCCTCCTTCCCGGTCACCACGCAGGACGGCACGTACAAGATCGTGCAGGGTCTGGAGATCAACGAGTTCTCGCGCACCCGCATCGACGCGTCGGTGAAGGAGCTCGAAGAGGAGCGCGAGGCCGTGCGCGGCCTCGGCCTGATCTAAGTCCCCTGCGCAACGTCCGCCCCTCGCGCCACGACTGCGCCACGACACCGCGCCCCCGCAGGGGCCCGCTCCCCGGAGCGGGCCGGCCCCCGGCAGCGACCCGCCCGGTTGCGGGAGAAATGGCGCGTGACCTGGACGTACGCACGGACACGAAAGGCCGTTCCCGGCATCTGCCGGGGGCGGCCTTTTGCCGTACGAGGACCGGCCGCGGGCTGGCGAAGGGGGACGTCGGGGTGCGGGTGCGGGTGTGGGGTCGGAGATGGGACGGGTGGGGGTGTGGGGGTGGGTGCGGAGATGAGGACGGGGTGGGGGTGGGTTTGCCCCGGGCGTGGACCGTACGCATCCGTAGCCCCTTGGCCGTACCGGGGACGCCCAGTGTGTTATAAACATCTACGCGCCCACGACACGGGC
>NZ_JBEHZD010000922.1:0-1803 GCF_040240285.1 Streptomyces sp. HSW2009
GCGTCGACCTCGGCCACGTCGAGCCGGCCGGCGATCAGCGCGGCGGCCCGCTCGGCCCGCGGCACCGGCTTGAACACCAGTTGGTCGAGCCGCGCGGACTCGCCCCACCAGCGCGGATTGCGGACCAGGGTGATCGACGTACGGACCGCACCCTTGCGCTTGCTCTTGTCCTTGCCCTTGCCCTTGGCCTTCTCGGAGCCGTCGGACCTCTCGGAGTTGTCGGAGCCGTCGGACTTCTCGGCGCCCTCCGAGTTCGCCCCCTCCGAGTCCGCTGCCTGCTTTTCCGGCTTCTCCGCCGAGTCCGCCTCCGGCTCCCCCGGGCGGCCCTCGCGCCGCTCGCCGTGGCCGGACCGCTCCCCCGTGCTGCCCGCCGTGGGCCCGGCCACCGCCGGCGACTTGCCGCCTGAGAAGACGAACGGTCCTGCGGTGAGCGGCAGTTGGGGCTTGCTTCGCTCGTTGAAGGCGCTCGGGGAGGCCATCGCCTCCTTCGGGTACAGCGGGGCGAACAGGGCCCGCCAATCCGCGTACGGGCGCCGGAAGGTGACCTCGATCTCGCCGGGTTCCTCGCCGGGCGCGATGCGTTCGATGCGCTCGTACCCGGTGTTGCGGGCCGCCCGGTACGCGGCGTCCTTGCCGCGCAGCGCCCGCCACTGGGCACGGAAGTCGGCCACTCCCAGCGCCCGGCCGTTGCTCCAGACCGCCTTGGGGTTCAGCCGGTAGCCGACGACCTGGCGCGGCTCGCGGTCGATGACCTCGGCGGACTCCAGGTAGTCCGGGTTGCGCTGCGGCCGGCCCTGCTGGTCGAGCGTGAACAGCAGCGGCAGCACGGCGCCGGCCACCCGGTCGGTGCCGGCATCGGCGTCGGCGTGGTAGGCGTTGAGGGTGGCGGGCGCGGCGTCAAGCGCCCAGCGCAGCGTGCCGCGGCCGGACAGGTCGGCGCGGGCGGCGCTCGCCACGTCGTGGGCCGCGGGGGCCGCCGCCGCGTCCTCGTCCCCGCCCGAACTGCACCCGGCCACCACCGGCAGCGGCAGCAGCACCCCGGCCGCGAACAGGCCGACACAGCGGCGGGTACGGGCCACCGGCCCCCTCGTGACGCCGTCCACGGGCATGGCTGGTACCTCCGGGTGCTGCACGGCTCATCGGATGGGCTGACCACTCACTGAAGGCGACCGCGACCGGCCCACCACCCCGACACGGCGGGTGCGAAGTCAAGGCCACCCGACCGGCGTAGCCCGCTTTGACCGGGTACGAGATGGCCCAAATCAGTCGCCACCCGGGCGGCGTAGCGCGTCCGAATCGGGCCGGTTCGCGGGGCTAGGCTTGGGGCGGGAGGGGCGCGATATGACCGGTGTGCGCCCAGAATCCCGGCAGATCTCTTCCCAACAGCGGGCGCGGCGCGCGACACTCGCTGTCGCATGAGTGTCGCCGTCCGCAACCGCGGAAGTGAGGACAAGTCATGTCCGTACACGATGAGTTGACGGCTGTTCAGCGAAGTCTCGACGACCTGGTGCGGTCCGTCGGACGACTCGAACAGCACGTCGGCACCGACAGTCTGGACATCCGCAGGGTACGTACCGATGCGGATCACCTCCGGGAGAGCGTCGCGCTGCTCCGCGCGTCGGCCCCACCGGAACCGGCCAAGCAGGAACGGGTGCCCATCCCCGACACGCCGTACGACCGTGCGCTGTGGACGGACGCCGAGGACGAGGGCCTCGGCTCGCGGGAGGGCCACGCGCCCTAGTGCGGCGCCGGCGACGCGAGGGGCGGCCCGGGACGGCCCGGGCCCCCGCCCGGCCCCCCCCC
>NZ_JBEHZD010000923.1:0-1794 GCF_040240285.1 Streptomyces sp. HSW2009
GGGGGGGGGGGGGGGGGGGGGGGGGGGCGGGGCGGGGGCCGGGGGGGGCCGCGCGCCCGGCCGGTTCACCGCAGGTACTGGCACGTGCCGCGGGGCACGTACCGGCCGTGGCCGATGCGGCCGGTGAAGGCGTGCCGGTCGATGACGACCTCGCCGCGCGAGAACACGGTCTCGGCCCGGCCGGTGAGCTCGCGCCCCTCGTACGCCGAGTAGTCCACGCGCATGTGATGGGTGGCCGCCGACAGCACCTGGCTCGCCGCCGGGTCGTAGATGACCAGGTCGGCGTCGGAGCCTGGGGCGATGGTGCCCTTGCGCGGGTAGAGGCCGAACATCCGGGCCGGCGTGGCGCAGGCGATGTCGATCCAGCGGCGCCGGGAGATGTGCCCGTCGACCACGCCCTGGTGCAACAGGTCCATCCGGTGCTCCACGCCAGGCAACCCGTTGGGGATCTTGGAGAAGTCGCCGCGGCCCAGCTCCTTCTGCCCGGTGAAGCAGAACGGACAGTGGTCGGTCGAGACCACCTGGAGGTCGTCGGTGCGCAGGCCGCGCCAGAGCGCCGCCTGGTGCTCCCTCGGCCGCAGCGGCGTCGAGCACACGTACTTGGCGCCCTCGAACCCCGGCTCGGCCAGGTTGTCGGTCGACAGGAAGAGGTACTGCGGGCAGGTCTCGCCGAACACCGGCAGGCCGTCGTCCCTGGCCCGGGCCAACTCCGCGAGCGCCTCGGCGGCCGAGACGTGCACCACGTACAGCGGGCAGTCGGCGACCCGGGCGAGCGCGATCGCCCGGTGCGTCGCCTCCGCCTCAAGCAGCGCCCTGCGCACCTCGCCGTGGTGGCGCGGATCGGTGCGGCCGGCGGCGAGCGCCTGTTCGACCAGGACGTCGATGGCCGGGCCGTTCTCGGCGTGCATCATGATCAGCCCGCCGTTGCCCGCGCCGCGCTGCATGGCGCGGAGTATCTGGCCGTCGTCGCTGTAGAACACGCCGGGGTAGGCCATGAACAGCTTGAACGAGGTGACGCCCTCGGCCACCAGCAGGTCCATCTCCCGCAGCGAGCCCTCGTTGACGTCGGAGACGATCATGTGGAAGGCGTAGTCGACGGCGCAGTTGCCCTGCGCCTTGGCGTGCCAGGCGTCCAGGCCGTCGCGCAGCGCGTACCCCTTGGGCTGTACGGCGAAGTCGATCAGCGTGGTGGTGCCGCCCCAGGCGGCTGCGCTGGTGCCGGTGGCGAAGGTGTCGCTGGAGAACGTGCCGCCGAACGGGAACTCCAGGTGCGTGTGCGCGTCGACGCCGCCCGGGATGACGTACTTGCCGCGGGCGTCCCACTCCCGGGCCGCGGTCCAACCCGCCGCGTACGCGCTGTCCGGCGCGGCGACGGCGGCGATCTTGCCGTCCTCGATCAGCACGTCGGCGGGCATCTCGTCGGCCGCGGTGACGACGAGCCCACCCCGGATGACGATCCGACTGGCCTCACTCATGCGGCGTGGCTCCCTTCCGGGCCGGGGTGACTGGATCGACCGGGGTGGCCGGACCGCCCGGACCACCTGGGTTGACGAGGACCGGCCGGATGCTTGGAGCGCGTGCGTACGGGGTTGGCTGCTGCCCGACTGCCTGCGTTGGACGTACTGGATGGGCTGGACTGGCTGGGCCTGCGGGGCGGGCTGGGTGGCGCGGCGGTGGTGCCGCGTACGGCAGGTCGGTCGGGGGCCGGGGGGCCCGGGGCCCCCCCCCCCCCCGGCCCCCGGGGGGGGGGGGCCGGGGGGCGGGCGCCCCCCGGCGCCCCCCCGGCGCGGGGGG
>NZ_JBEHZD010000924.1:0-1791 GCF_040240285.1 Streptomyces sp. HSW2009
CCCCCCCCCCCCCCTTTTTTTTTTAATGACCCGCCCCCCACCGACATCAACACACGGAGTAGCGGCGGCAGCGTCAGATGTGAAAAAGACACCGCCGGCCTGGTGTCCGGCCGGCTGATGTCCGGTCGGTTGTCGGGCGGCTGGCTGTTGACCGGCTGACTGTTGACCGGCCGGTTGGCCCTGGCCCGTCGCCGGTCGACGGGGGTGGTCCGATACGGGCTCCGCCGGGCCGGCCGGCTCGACCGTACGTTGCCCTGCGGCGGGCCCACCGGTCGGATGGCCTGAGGTCGGATGGCCTGGGGCCGGCTGGCCCGTAACCGGTTGGCCCGCAGTCGGTGGGCCCGCAGTCGCCTGGCCTGGAACCGCCGGGTCCGCGCCCTGCGGATCAACCAACGGGCCGCGTACCGACCGGCCGCCCGACTGCGCCGCCCCAGCGGGGTCGGGAGCCTGCTGCCCGGCAAGCCCCAACTGCCCGACTCGCCCAGCCCCCCCGGCCTGCCCGCCCTGCTGCTCCGAAGCCGGCAATGCGCCATCGGCCGAAGACGCAGCATCAGCCGCCGACGCAGCGCCAGCCGCAGCCGAGTGCGGCCGGCGACCCGGCGCGTCGAGGGCGGTGAGGACCGCCCTGAGCCTGGGGTACCGCTGGGACCAGGGCAGCGCCGCCCCGCCGCGCAGGCCCTCGACCAGTGGGGGCACGCCGGGCCTGGCGTTGGGGTTGGCGAGGAGGTAGTTGACGAGGATGGCCGCCGCCTTGTGTTCCTCCCGGGGCGGGCGGGGCAGTTGGGCCACCACCCGGGCCAGCTTCCCGGGGCCGCCGCCGGGCTCCCAGTGCGGGACGCAGGTCAGCCGCAGCGGATGGCTGTCCACCGCGTCGTACGTGGCGAACGTCCACTCGCCGCCCAGCCACGAGCCGAAGACCAGGAACAGGCCCAGGTAGACCAGCGGCGCCGTGTCGCCGTCCTCGTCGCTGTCGGACGGCAGCGCGTCCGCGCGCAGCGACACGCGCTGGGCCGGGTTGCGCAGCCACTCCGCGGTGACCATGATCAGCGCGGTCCGCACCTCCTCCAGCCGCTCGGTCATCCTGGGCAGTCTGGTGCGGGCCATCCGGTCGATGTCGGCGCAGTTCACGGGGGGCAGGGCGCCCTCCGCCTGCTCTGCGGTCGCGCGTTCGCTCCAGCCCTCGCCGTACGCCAGCGCGATGCACTGTCTGGCCTTCAACTCGGCCGGGCTGCCGAGCAGCACCCGGCTGATGGTGCTCGGCCGGCCCGACCTGTCCACCGTGGGCCAGCGCTGGACGAGCATCACCTGACCGTCCCTGGAGACGGTGCGCACCACGCTGGGCCGGGAGGCCGCGGCGCCCGAAACCCAGAGCAGCGGGCCGAGTTCCTGGCCGAGTTCCGCGGCCCTGTCTGCCGAGCAGGAGTGGGCGACGGCCTTCATGCCGGTGCCCTGCCGGCCCTGGTTGCCCTCCCAGCGGAAGACCAACTGGTGGACGGTTGCTGCGGGTTCGGCGTCGGCCGGGCGGCGCACCGGCACGGGGTCCACGAAGTCGTTCACCACAGGTCACCTTCTCCGGTTCCGCCGGGCCCACCAGGCCCCGCCGGGCCCCCTCGTCCCGTCCGCTCTGCTCTGTCTGGTCCTGCCGCCAGGTCCGACCGCGCATCCAGCCGCCCGTCCGACCGCGTACCGGGCCGTGTGCCCGGTACGGCGCCGCCCGCGGCGTTCCCCCCCGGGCGCCCCGGCGCCGGCTCCGGCGCCCGCGCGGGCGCCCACCCCAGGGCGGCGGCGGCC
>NZ_JBEHZD010000925.1:0-1786 GCF_040240285.1 Streptomyces sp. HSW2009
CCCCGGCGGGGCGCGCCCCCCCCCCCCCCCCCCCCCCCCCCCGGGGGGCGCGGGGGGCCCCCCCCCCGGGGCGGCGTCGTTGCGGCGCCACTCCCGTGGACCGGTGGTCTCCCTCCGGCTCGACCATGCATGACTATGCAGCATGCTGGGCAGGGTGGAGGGGCACCGTACGGCTCTAGATGGGACGATTTCGGCTAGCCAACTCAGGAAAGCTCGTCAATGCCTCCTGTCCGGCCACCCCGTCTCTCGGTATGGTCATTCGGTGCACCACATAATGTGTGGGTGGGTGCCGCGAGACCGCGCGGCACCTTCCGCACCAGGACGAGAGGACACGGGTTCATGCCGGTAGCTGGCCCACGGGGCTTCCGCAGTCGGACCGCGGCACTGGGCATCAAGGACGAGGCGGACGACTTCGTCGTGGTGCTCTCCGACGTGCCCGCCGTGGTGTCGGCGGTCTTCACCCAGTCCCGATTCGCCGGACCCAGCGTCACGCTCAGCCGCGAATCCGCGGCCACGGGCCGGGCCCGCGGCGTGCTGACCGTCGCCAGGAACGCCAACGTCGCCACCGGCGCCGAGGGCCTGGCCAACGCGCGCGAGGTGCGCGCCCTGGTCGCCGATGCGGCGGGGATCGCGCCCGAGGAGTTGCTGATCGCGTCCACGGGCGTCATCGGGCGGCAGTACCCGATGGACCGGATCAGGTCCGGGCTCGCCGAGCTGGCCTGGCCGTTGCCGGAGATCGACGCGGCGTCGACCGCGCGGGCGATCATGACCACCGACACCGTCCCCAAGCACGTGACGCTGAAGTGCGGCAACGCGGTCATCTCCGCCGTCGCCAAGGGCGTCGGCATGATCGAGCCGAACATGGCGACGCTGCTGACCTACTTCTTCACCGATGCCGAGCTGTCACAGCCGGCGCTCGACCGCATCTTCCGCCGGGTGGTCGACCGCACGTTCAACGCGCTGAGCATCGACACCGACACCTCCACGAGCGACAGCGCCGCGATCTTCGCCAACGGTCTTGCGGGGCCGGTGGACGAGGCCGAGTTCGAGGCCGTGCTGTACGAGGCGGCCCTGCGCCTGGTGCGGTCGATCGCCTCCGACGGCGAGGGCGCCAGCAAGCTGATCGAGGTCCGGGTGACCGGCGCGCGCGACGACGCGCAGGCCAAGCGGGTCGGTAAGGTCGTGGTCAACTCGCCGCTGGTCAAGACCGCCGTACACGGCGCCGACCCCAACTGGGGCCGGGTCGCCATGGCGATCGGCAAGTGCGAGGACGACCTCGACATCGACCCGACGAAGGTGACGATCCGCTTCGGGGACGTGGAGACCTACCCGGCGCCCACCACCGATGAGACGCTGGCCGCGGCGACCGCCCACCTCAAGGGGGACGAGGTCGTGCTCTCCGTCGACCTCGCCATCGCCACCGGCGCGTTCACCGTCTACGGCTGCGACCTGACCGACGGCTACATCCGGATCAACGCCGACTACACGACCTGACGCGACCCACCCGGACGTGCCGGGGGCGGGAGCAGCCTGGCTGCTCCCGCCCTTGTTGCCGCTCTTGTTTCTCTCCTTGTTTCCGTCCCTGGGACACACCCTGGGACAGGCCGGACCCACCCGACACCCATCCCAGGACCCACCCCGGGACACACCCTGGGCCGGGCTGGCCCCAGCCTGCACTCACCCTGGACCCACCCGCGGCCTTGCCCCCCGGCCCGCGGGCCCCGGGGGCCCGCCCCCCCCCCCGGGGGGCGGGGCCCGCCCCGGGGGGGACGGCCCCGGCCCCCGC
>NZ_JBEHZD010000926.1:0-1780 GCF_040240285.1 Streptomyces sp. HSW2009
CACCGACTTCTACACACGGGTTAGGGGCGCCTGCGGCAGATGTGAATAACCGACCGGGCGCCCGCGCGAGGCGAGCGCGCCACCGGCCCGCCGGCTCCGCCCTCACAACTCTACTGACGGGTAAGGGAGTTGGCGGATTCCACGGAGTCACGTCGGCTGTGACCCGCCACACGCCGTACGTCGCGTGCCGTACGTCGCGGACGCACGCCCTCACGCCGCGGGAGCCGGCCGCTCCAGCGTGCCGGCGGCCTCCCCGGACACCCTGCCTTCCCCGGCCGGCCTTCCCCTGCCGGTGCCGTCGTGCTGCCACCGCTGCCGTCGTACCGGCCACCACCGCTGCCGTCGGCGCCGGGCGCGGCGTCGACGACTACCGGCCCACGGGTCGACAAGGTCCTGCCATAGGCCACTTGACCTGCGTTGATGACCGATTGTCAGTGGTCGCTGGCAGAGTGATCGGCATGACGCAGAACTTCGAGTGGCGGCTTTTCCTTGAGCGTTGGAGCGCCGACCGGATGGCCGTGGCGGCGTACGAGGACCTGGACGGGGACGTCGATGGGGACCTCGAAGGGGACCTGTACGAGAGCCTGGGCGAGGGCACGGGCGAGGAGTCCGAAGAGCGGTCCCGGGCCGGCTGGTTGGGCTTCGAGCCGGCCGGCGAGGCGCGGATCGCCGCGCTGGAGCGAAGGATCGGCCTCCGGCTGCCGCCCTCGTACCGCTCGTTCCTCGCGGTCACCGACGGCTGGCTGCACGCCACGAGGTCGGTCCACCGGCTGGCCGCCGCGGACGAGGTCGCGCTGCACGGCGACCCGTCGGGGCTGCGGGAGGTCTACGAGGCGGAGCTCACCGAGGACTCCGACTGGCAGGAGGTGCTGCTGGCCGGCATGTGGGGGCGGTCGCTGCAACTCGCCGCCGATGCGGACGGGGTCGATGTGCTGCTCGACCCGGGCGACGTGTCGGCCGACGGCGAGTGGGCGGTGTACGTGCACAAGGCGCTGCTGGGCGGGGACGTCGAGCGGTATCCGTCCTTCGCCGCGTTCATGCAGCACATGTTCCGCGCGCTGTACTGCGACCACGGCGACAACCACCCCGACTTCGTCACGCCCACCCTCCGGGAGGTGGCCGCGGCGGTGGAGCGGGCCCGGCAGGACGCGCTCGCCGGTGCGGTCGAGGGCCCGCGGGCGACCCTGCGCGACGCCCGCGCGTACGGCGGGGCCAGGACCCACGCCCTGGCCACCCAGTTCGAACTGCTACTCGGCCACGCGCTGGTGCAGTACCCGAGCGAGCGACGGCTCACCGACCCGTGGTACGCGGGCGAGTTGCTGCCGCTGATCACCGTGCAGCAGATGCGGATGGCCCGGGACGAGACGGCGCTCGTAGCGCTGCACGCGGAGGCGGACCGGGGGCGGGTGGCGACGCTGTTCGCCGAGATCGCCGCCCACACCTTCAGGTACGAGGCGCCCGGGCCCTTCGGGGCGGCCGTGGCCACCGCGCGCGAACCGGCGCGGTGGGGTGGTGCGGAGGAGGCGTGGCGCACCATCGCCGCGGCGCTCCCGGACTGGGAGCCCTACGACGACCGGCACCTGGCGCCGGTCGGACTGCTCGCCGATCCGCTGCTCGGCCCCCTGCTCACCCCGGAGCGCCGCCGGCAGCTCCTCGGGCCCCCCCCCCCCGGGGGGGGGGGGCCCCCCGCCGCGGGGGGGGCGGGGGGGGGGGCCCCCCCACCGGTTGGCCCCCCCCCCGGCGCGTCAACCACTCGGCACCAGTTCAGCCCGTGCGGCTG
>NZ_JBEHZD010000927.1:0-1763 GCF_040240285.1 Streptomyces sp. HSW2009
GCGCGGGGGGGGGCGTCACGACGACCAGCCCCCGCCCGGGGGCCGCCGGCCCGCGGGCGGGGCGGGGGGGGGGCCGGCCGGGGGGGGGGGGGGGGCGCGGGGGGGGCGGGGCCCCGGGCGCGGGACGGAGCCGGGGCGCGGGGTTGGGCGGGGCCGGAGCGGCCCGCCCCGTACGCTCAGCCGGCAGCGCTCCGTATCCCTCAGCCAGCGGCGCCCCGTCCCCCTCAGCCGGCAGCGCCCCGTACCCCTCAGCCAGCGGCGCCCGGCACCACGGCCGTGACCCGCTCCGTGGCGCGGCGCTGGTCGACCTCCGCCGCGGAGAGCCGGTCCAGATTGCGGCACAGCACCACCGAACCGCCCGCGGCGAGCGGCGCCAGCAGCCCGGCCGACAGGCCGTCCCACGTGTCGTACGCGAGCCCGGAAAGGACCCGGGCGCCGGCCGTCAGGTCCTGCTGCGCGGCGTCCGCGCGGGCGCGCTCGACGACGCCGGCGGCGGAGAGTTCGAGGCCGTCGGCGCGCACCACGAGGGCGGTGGCCGCCGGGTCCACCGGGGCGAACGGCGCGAACCGGTCGCCCTGGGCCGGTACTTCCACCGCGTAGTCGATGAACCCCGCGGGCGGCTGCGGGAAGCGCGCGCCCTGCGGGCGCAGGCTCAGCGCGCCCCGCTCGCCGGTGCAGGCCAGGGCCGCGTCCAGCGTGTCCGGGCCGCTGACCACCAGGTCGGCGGCGGCCGGGTCGCCGCCCACCTCGGCGACCACGCCGGTGGCCGAACAGGCGAGCAGCCACACCGCGGTCTGCCAGTGCGCGGGCAGCAGCAGCGCCAGCCGGTCGCCGGGCTCGGCGGCGAGGTCGCCCTGGAGCAGGTTGGCGGTCTTCGCCACCCAATTGGCGAAGGTGGCCACGGAGAGTTCGACGCGCTCACCGGTGGCGTCGTCGTAGAAGGTCACCAGTGGACGGGCCGGGTCCGTGGCGAGCGCGGATTGCAGCAGGTCGGCAGGGGTGCGATCGGTGGCGTTCATCGCCGCAAGGGTACGCGGCCGGCCCATCGGCGGGCAGTTGCCGGGGGCCGGATCGGGGCGGCTGCGACGGCACGCGCCGTCGACGCTCCGTCACCTTTCGAATAGACAGTTATGCGCGCTATGCCCAGCATTTGCGATATGCGTGCATACCTAGCTTCCGCGGGCGGTGTCGCGTGCACGGCCGCCCTGGTGCTCCCGCTGACCGACGGCCGGGGGGCCGCAGCCGCCCCCACGCCCGCCCCACGCTCCGCGCCGGCGAGCGCGGCCCTGCCCGGCAGCACCCAGTCGCTGCCGCTGGCCCCACTGGACGACACCGCGCCGGGCCCCGACCGGGCGGCGGACGCGGCCCGCGGGTACGGCCTGGGGGCGTCTGCCGTACGGCCCTTCTCGCTGGTCGGCGTCGTCTGGGACGACCCGCGGGCCGAACAGCACGGCCCGGTTCACGTACCCCCCCCGGCCCCCCGCACCCCCCTCCGCGGGGGGGGGGGGCGGCGGGCCCCCCCCGGGGGCCGACGGCCCGGGCGGGGGGCCGGCCCCCACCGGGGCCGCCGGCACCGCGCGCTGGTCCGACTGGCAGGACGTGGAGACGCACGGCGACGCCCCGGACCTCGGCGCACCGGGCCGCAGCGCCGGCGCGGTGCGCGGCAGCACCGCCCCGCTGTGGGTCGGCGCGTCGGACGGCGTGGACCTGCGCGTCACGCCGGAGGCGGCACCGCACCCGGCCGCCGCGCCGCTGCCCGGGGA
>NZ_JBEHZD010000928.1:0-1761 GCF_040240285.1 Streptomyces sp. HSW2009
CCGCCCCCCCGCCCCCCGGGCCACCGCGGGGCCCCCCCCCGCGCCCGGCACCGCGGCCCCCGCCGCAACCACCGCCGCGCCCACCACCGGCACCACCGCGGCCCCGGCCCGCTCCGGTGCCGGCGCCGCCTGGGACGCCGCGACCGACCCCGACGCCGGCCGGCTGGTCGGCGGGCGCTACCGGCTGGTCTCCCGGCTCGGCCACGGCGGCATGGGCACCGTGTGGAAGGCCCACGACCAGGTGGTGGACCGCGAAGTGGCGGTCAAGGAGCCGCGGGTGCCCGACAGCCTGCCCGAGCGCGAGCGGCAGACCGTCTACCAGCGGATGCAGCGCGAGGCGCGCGCCGCGGCCCGGATCGACCACCCCGCGGTGGTCACCGTGCACGACGTGGTGGTCGAGGAGGGCCGCCCGTGGATCGTCATGGAGCTGGTGCGCGGCCGGTCGCTCGGCGACGTGCTCGCCGAGGGCACGCTCGACCCGCGCGAGGCGGCCCGGGTCGGCGTCGAGGTGCTCGGCGCGCTGGCCGCCGCGCACGAGGCCGGCGTCCTGCACCGCGACGTCAAGCCCGACAACGTGCTGCTCGGTCGCAACGAGCGGGTCGTGCTCACCGACTTCGGCATCGCCCAGGTGGAGGGCGAGCAGGGGCTCACCGAGACCGGCGCGTTCGTCGGCTCGCCCGAGTTCATCGCCCCCGAGCGGGTGCTCGGGCAGCGGCCGGGACCCGAGTCCGACCTGTGGTCGCTGGGCGTGGTGCTGTACGCGGCGGTGGAGGGCATGTCCCCGTTCCGCCGCTCCCACCACCCGGCCACCCTCCAGGCCGTGCTCTCCGCCGAACCGCAGGTGCCGGCCCGCGGCTCCGGTGCGCTCGGCACGCTGATCATGCAGTTGCTCCGCAAGGAGGCCGCGGCCCGGCCCACCGCGGCCGAGGCCCGACGGACGCTGGAGTCGGTGGCCCGCCCGGCGCCGGCGCTGCCCACCGCCGTGCTGCCCGCCCCCGCGGCGGGTGACGCGGCCCCCGCGCGCACGCCGTCCTGGCTGCGCCGCAACCGCAAGGCCCAACTCGGCCTGGGTGGCGGCGTGTTGGCTGCGGCCGTGGCACTGGTGCTGGTGGTGGTGAACCCGTTCGACGGCGGCGCGTCGGACGACGCGCCGGACGGCTGGCGCACGGTCGACGTCGAGCAGCGGGTACGGGCCACGCTCGCCGCCCCCGACGACTACGAGCTCAGCGAGAACGACGACGAGATCAAGCTGACCGACCCCGGCAAGATCTTCACCATCACGCTGCGCCGCGACCCGGTCACCGACGAGAAGGACAAGCCCACCGCGCTCCAGGAGGCCAACGCCTTCCTGGCCGACTACCGGGAGAACTACTACCAGTACGGCTGGACGAAGGAGTCGGTCGACGGTTCGGTGCGGGCGACGAAGTACCACGGCCTGCACGCCGCGGAACTGACCGCCTCGTACACCACCAACGACGCGACCGACCCGGCTGACCTGCGCCGCCGCGAACTGCACTACATGAACGACTCCAAGGTGCAGTGGCAACTGGTCGTGGAGATGCCGAGCAAGGGCAAGCCGCGCACGGACGGCGAAAAGCTCTTCAAGGACGTGGTCGCCCACCTGGACATCAAGGACCGGTAGGGGAGCGGGGCCGGCGGCGTCCCGGCGGGGCCGGCGGTGGTGCGGGGCGGCCGGGTGCGGCCGGCCCTGGCGGCGGTGTCCGTACGGTCGACGCCGTGGCGGGGCCCGCGGTGGTACGA
>NZ_JBEHZD010000929.1:0-1758 GCF_040240285.1 Streptomyces sp. HSW2009
GCCGCCGGGGGGGGGGGCGGGCCGTTGTTTACACTCGCCGGGGGGGGGGCGCCCCCACCCGCCGCGGCGGGCGCCGGCGCCGTCGGCGGCGCAGCGGCGACAGCTCGGAGGCCGGCACCGGGGACGACCCGGAGCGTACGGTCATCAAGATCCGGGAGCCGCGGGAGCGGCGCGCCAAGGACGGCGAGCCCTCCGACGAGGTGCAGTCCATCAAGGGCTCGACCCGCCTTGAGGCGAAGAAGCAGCGCCGCCGGGAGGGCCGCGAGCAGGGCCGCCGCCGGGTGCCGATCATCACCGAGGCCGAGTTCCTGGCCCGCCGCGAGGCCGTCGAGCGCGTCATGGTCGTACGGCAGAGCGGCGAGCGCACCCAGATCGGCGTGCTTGAGGACAACGTCCTGGTCGAGCACTTCGTCAACAAGGAGCAGGCGACCAGCTACGTCGGCAACGTGTACCTGGGCAAGGTGCAGAACGTGCTGCCGTCGATGGAGGCCGCTTTTGTCGACATCGGCAAGGGCCGCAACGCGGTGCTCTACGCCGGTGAGGTCAACTTCGAGGCGCTCGGCATGGGCCACGGCCCGCGCCGCATCGAGACCGCGCTCAAGTCCGGGCAGTCCGTCCTCGTACAGGTCACCAAGGACCCGATCGGCCACAAGGGCGCCCGCCTGACCAGCCAGGTCTCGCTGCCCGGCCGCTACCTGGTGTACGTGCCCGAGGGCTCGATGACCGGCATCAGCCGCAAGCTGCCCGACACCGAGCGGGCCCGGCTCAAGCAGATCCTCAAGAAGATCGTCCCCGAGGACGCCGGCGTCATCGTGCGCACTGCGGCCGAGGGGGCCAGCGAGGAAGAGCTGACCCGCGACGTCGCCCGGTTGCAGAACCAGTGGGAAGAGATCCAGCAGAAGGCGAAGAACGGCGGCAGCTCGCACGCCCCGACGCTGCTGTACGGCGAGCCCGACATGACCGTCCGGGTCGTCCGCGACATCTTCAACGAGGACTTCTCCAAGGTCATCGTGAGCGGTGAGGGCGCCTGGCAGACCATCCACGGCTACGTGTCCAACGTCGCCCCGGACCTCGCCGAGCGGCTCCAGAAGTGGACGTCGGACGTGGACGTGTTCGCCACGTACCGCATCGACGAGCAGCTCATGAAGGCGCTGGACCGCAAGGTGTGGCTGCCCAGCGGCGGTTCGCTGGTGATCGACCGGACCGAAGCGATGGTCGTGGTCGACGTCAACACCGGCAAGTTCACCGGCCAGGGCGGCAACCTGGAGGAGACGGTCACCAGGAACAACCTGGAGGCGGCCGAGGAGATCGTGCGCCAGCTCCGGCTGCGCGACCTCGGCGGCATCATCGTGATCGACTTCATCGACATGGTCCTGGAGTCCAACCGGGACCTGGTGCTGCGCCGACTCCTGGAGTGCCTGGGCCGCGACCGTACGAAGCACCAGGTGGCCGAGGTGACCTCGCTCGGCCTGGTGCAGATGACGCGCAAGCGGGTCGGTCAGGGGCTCCTTGAGTCCTTCTCCGAGTCCTGCGTGCACTGCAACGGCCGCGGCGTCATCGTCCACATGGACCAGCCGAGCTCCATCGGCGGCGGCGGTGGCGGCAAGCGCAAGAAGAAGAAGGGCGGCGCCGACCACCACGAGCACGGCCACGACCACGGCCACGAGGCCGCGGCCGAGGTCGAGCACGCGGCGGCCGAGGAGCTCCCGGCCGCGGTGGCCGAGCCGGCGCAGGTCGAGGCGGAGGACACCGAGGAGT
>NZ_JBEHZD010000093.1:0-18779 GCF_040240285.1 Streptomyces sp. HSW2009
CTGCACGGGGGCGGGGGGGGGGGGGGGGGGGGGGGGCGGGGCCCCCCCCCCCCCGCCCCGCCGCGCGCGCCGGGGGGGGGGGGGCGGGGGGGGGGGCGGGCCCCCCGCGCGGGGGCGGGGGGGGGGGGGGCGGCTCGTCAGGGTGGGGACGGGGTGGCGCGTCCGCGGCCCGGCCGGCGGATCGGGTCAGCGGGGCCGAGGGGGGATCAGCGGCCCTGGAGGGACTTGACGTTGTTGCCGAAGCTCCAGGAGCGCGAGCCGTCCCAGTTGATGGACCAGGTCATCAGGCCCTTGAGGCCGTTGTTGTACTTGCTCCACGCCTGGCTCACCAGACCGGGCGACATGTAGCCGCCACCGGCGCCCGGCTGGGCCGGCAGGCCCGGGACCTGCTTGTCGTAGGGAACCTTGATGGTGGTGCCCTGGATGACCAGGCCCTTGTTGAGGCAGTCGGTCTGCGCGGTGAAGCCCTGGACCGTACCGGCCTGGTACGAGTCACCGGAGCAGCCGTACATGCTGCCGTTGTAGTACTGCATGTTCAGCCACCACAGCCGGCCGTTGTCCGCGTACTTCTTCACGATCGGCAGGTAGGCGCCCCAGATGGAGCCGTAGACGACGCTGCCGCCGGTGACGTAGGCGGTCTCCGGGGCCATCGTCAGACCGAAGTTGGAGGGCATCTGGGCGAGCACGCCGTCGATGATGCGGATCAGGTTCGACTGCGAGGCCGAGAGCGTGTTGATGTTGCCGGTGCCGGTGAGGCCGGTCTCGATGTCGATGTCGATGCCGTCGAAGTTGTACTTCTTCAGGATCGGCACCACGGTCTCGACGAACCGGTCGGCGACCTTGCTTGAGCTGAGGTCGATGCCGGCCGCGGCGCCGCCGATGGACATCAGCAGCGTGGCGCCCTTCTCCTTGGCGTCGCACATCTCGGCGGGCGTGGACACCTTCACCGTGGCGTCCATCCCGTCCTCCCACAGGACGGTGCCGTCCGAGCGGATGACCGGGAACGCCGCGTTGATCACGTTGTAGCCGTGGTCGCTGATGCGCTTGTCGTTGATCGGCACCCAACCGAACGGCGGGTGCACGCCGTTGGCGGCGCCGTCCCAGTTCTCCCAGTAACCCTGGAGCACCTTGCCCGTGGGCTTCGACTTGACCGCACAGGTGTCGGCGCGGGGCTCCTTGGGCGCCTCTGACGCAGCGGCCACCGGTATTTGAGCGGCGAAGGCCAGCGCCAGGCCGACCCCCAGCATGCGTACCGTCCGACCGATCATGTGGTGCTCCCTTCAGTCCGCGGACAGCGTCGCCGGGTCGGCGCTGTGTCCGTGGTGGTGTGTCTTCGGGCGAGTGGGTGGGGACCATCGGCCGCAGCCGTACCGCAGAGCAGCAGTGGATGTGCACATGACATATGAGGAGGCCATGACACGCGAGGAAGCGTGGGGGAAGACACGCGTACCTCCTGGACCGGGGCCCGAAGTGTGGGCAGGGGTGTGTGGTGCGCCACACGCTAAGGTGGTCCAGACCTCTCGTCAAGAGGTCTGGACCATGCGCGAGATGGCCGGGGCCGGACGACGACGCCCCGCCCGGAGAGGTTCCGGACGGGGCATCGGCCGCGCTGTGCGGCGACCGCGCGGTGACCGCGGGGAAATCAGCCCGCTAGGTCCGCGACGAAGGGCCATCGGACGCGGGCCGAGCCGCGTCCGCGGTCACCCGGGCCGAGCCGCGGCTCAGTCCTGCTGCGCGCCCTTGGGCAGCGCACGCCAAGCGACCTTGGTCTTCTGCTTGAACGACCAGTCGAGCATCTTCTTCGCGTCCGCGTAGCGGTTGCCATCGTTGAGGATGACGCCCACGACGGTGCGCTTGCCCTTGGTCGTCGCGAAGACCAGGCACGGTCCGGCAGCCGTTCCGGTGCCGGTCTTGATGCCGAAGGTGCCCTGGTACGAGCCGAGCAGCTTGTTGGTGTTGTACCAGGTGTAGGTGCGGCCGTTGGTGGCCTTCTGCTTGGTGCTCTGCGCCTTGACGACCGTCTTGAACGTGCCGTTCCCGATCGCGTGCCGGGCCAGCTTGGCCATGTCACGCGGGGTCGTGTAGTTGGACCCCTTGTTGGAAATGCCGTCGAACGAGTCGTACTTGGTGTTCTTCAGGCCCAGCGCCTTGGCCCGCGTGTTCATCTGAGCGATGAACGACTTGGTCCGAGCGGCGGAGGTCTTGCCCGAGCCGAAGGTGTCCGCCAGGGCGAACGCCGCGTCACAGCCCGAAGGCAGCATCAGCCCGTACAGAAGCTGGCGCACCGTCACCTTGTCGCCGGTCTTCAGGTCGGCGGTGCTCGCGCCTTCCTTGGCGACGTAGTCCCGGTACTCCTTCTTGATGGTGACCTTCTTGTTGAGGTCGACCTTCTTCGTGTCGAGCACCACGACCGCGGTCATGATCTTGGTGGTGCTCGCCATCTGCCGCTTGGTGTCGGCACCCTTGGACCACAGCTCCTTGTTGGCGCCGCTGTCCAGCAGGTACGCACCCTTGGCGGTGATGCCCGACGGGCCGCTCGCCGCCTGTGCGCTGGTCGTCGGGATGGCCACGGCCAGTGCAGCCGTCGAAGCGACCACCGTCGCCCCCCACCGGTAGGCCGCGCGTCCCCCACGTCGTTCCATATGTGCTCCATCTCGTATCTGGGCCAATCGTGCGAACGAATGCTCTCATTCGGTCATTTGCGCCGGAAACGTGGGGGTGTCAACGCGGGGCGCCGGTCAGCCACGCGTACGCCAGGTCCGCGTCGAACTCGCGCTGCCCGCCCCGGAAGCACAGCCCCGCCGTCGCGAACCGCGGATCGTCCACCGTCGCGGGCACGTACGGCACCGCGATGCAGCGCATGCCGGCCCGGTGCGCCGCCTCGGCCCCCGGCGGCGCGTCCTCCACCACCACGCAGTCCGCCGGCTCCACGTCCAGGCGGCGGGCCGCCTCCAGGAACACGTCGGGCTCCGGCTTGCCCTGGAGCACCTCTTCGGCGGAGACGTACGTGCTCAGTTGCGCGTCCAGGCCGGTGGCCGACAGCACGGCCTCGATCGCGGCCCGTGAGGAGCCCGAGGCCACCGCGATCGGACGGCCGTGCGCGGACAACCGCTCCACGAACCGGCGCATCTGCGGGAACGCCTCGGCCGACGCGCCGGCGAGCTCCAGGTAGTGGCGGTTCTTGGCCGCGAGCAACTCGTCGACCGACGCGTCGATGCCGTACTCGGAGCGCAGGATGGTCAGCGTCTCGCGGGTGCCGATCCCGATGAAGCGGGTGTGGTCCTCCCAGCGGAAGTCGGTCACCCCGTACGCGGCCAGGGTGCGCCGTCCGGCTTCGAAGTAGTGCGGCTCGCTATCGACCAGCGTGCCATCGAGATCGAAAATGACCGAAGGGGTGTGGGAAGCGCTCATGGGGACAGCATGCCAAGGCGGCGAGGGCGCCGCCGGCGAGATGCCCGCAGCTCAGCGGCCCGGGACGGGGCCGCTTCCCGGCCGCCGGCTAGCGCTGGCGCGCCGCCTGTGCCCCCACGGCGTCCACCAGCGGCAGCATCCGGTACGGGACCCGCTGCCGCAGGGCGATCTCGGTTCGGGTGCGGACCACGCCGGGGAGCTGGATGAGCCGCTGGACGACGTCCTCCAGGTGGCCGGCGTCCCGCGCCACCACCCGGGTCATCAGGTCCCCGCCGCCGGTGATCGAGAACGCCTCGATGATCTCTGGGACCTCCGCCAACGCGTCGCCCACGTCGTCCAGGTGCCCCTGCGTCACCTCGACGTGGACGAAGGCCAGTACGGGATGGCCCAGCGCGGCGGCCGAGAGCCGCGGGCCGGTGCCGGTGATCACACCGTCGCGCTCCAGCCGGTCGAGCCGCGCCTGGAGGGTGCCGCGCGCCACGCCGAGCAACCGCGCGTACTCCCGCACGCTGGTGCGCGGCTGCTCAAGGAGCAGCCGGAGGATCTTCGCGTCGAGGACGTCCACGGCCACGCCATCGGCTCCTGTTCGTTCTCGCTCGTCCTGCTCATCCTGCTCGTCCGCCCGGGCCCAGAAGGTCCCGTATGCGCCTGGCGACTGTACCAACGGCACCCCGTACATCCGGTTCCGTGGTCCCGGTGCGCAGGGCGGGCCGCCGGTCAGCCACCCGCATGGGCCGCCGCCAGCACGTCGAGCACCTCCGCGTCCGTGACCTGGTCGAAGTCCGCGTACCAGCGGCCGACGGCGCCGAAGGGCCGTGGCTGGTGCGGGCAGACGACGTCGTCGGCCTCCTGCCCGAGCACGGTGGCCGCCTCCACGGAACAGACCGGGGCCGCCAGCAGCACCCGCGCCGGCCCAAGGCGGCGCACCGCCCGCACCGCGGCGCACGCGGTGACCCCGGTGGCCAGCCCGTCGTCCACCAGGACCGCCGTCCGTCCGCGCAGGTCGGGGGCCGGACGCCCGGCCCGGTACAGCGACTCCCTGCGCTGGAGCTCGACCCGCTCGCGCGCCACCTGCGGGGCCAGCCCGTCGGGCGTCAGATGCAGCAGGTCGAGCGCCCGCTCGTCGTAGAACGGGGGCTCGTCCCCGGCCAGTGCGCCGACGCCGAGTTCGGGCTGGAACGGAGCGCCGATCTTGCGTACGACGAGGACGTCGAGCGGCGCGTGCAACACCCTGGCCACCTCGTCGGCCACCGGCACCCCGCCGCGCGGCAGCGCCAACACCAGCGGGCCGGCCAGCTCGTCGTGCAACTCGCGCTCGGCGAGCTCGGCGGCCAGCACCCGCCCGGCCGCACGCCGATCCTGGAAGAGCATGCGTCTCACTTCCGTTCTTGCTTCCCGTTCCTGCTCTTTGGCCCGCGCATCGCGAGGAACCAGTCCCGGGCCGCAGCGGCCACCGCTTCGAGAGCCCCGGGTTCTTCGAAGAGGTGGCTGGCGCCCGGTATGACATGGAGCCGGCACACGCCCGTGAGCTGCTGTGCCGCCGCTTCGTTGAGGCGCAGCACATGCTGGTCGGCGCCGCCGACGAGGAGCAGGACCGGCGCCCGTACGCCGCCGAGCGCCGCACCGGCCAGGTCCGGGCGGCCACCGCGGGAGACCACGGCGGCCACCAGGTCGGGGCGCTCGGCCGCCGCGGGGGGGGGCCCGGCGGGGCCCGGGGGGGCGCCCCCCCCGCCCCCCGGGCGCGCCCCCCCCGCCCGGGCGGGGGGGCCCCCGGGGGGACACCCGGGGGCCCACCGGGCGGGGGCGGGGGGCGGCGGGGGTGCGGGCCGGGGGGGCGCCGGTGCTCGCGCCGAACAGGCCCACGGGGAGCGCCGCCGTCTTCGGCCGGTCGCCCATCCGGTCCACGACCGCCGCCACCCGGCGGGCCAGCAGCGGGATGTCGAAGCGCAGCTCGCCGCCGGCGCGGTCCGCCCGTTCCTCGTCCGCGCTGAGCAGGTCGATGAGGACGGTGGCGAGGTCGGCCCGGCCCAGGGCCGCGGCCACCGCGCGGTTGCGCGGGCTCCGCCGTGAGCTGCCGCTGCCGTGTGCGAAGACCACCACGCCGCGCGCCCCGGCCGGCAGCGCGAGGTCACCGGTCAGGGTGGTGCCGTCGACGTCGACGGTGATCGTCTCGCTGGTCGTCGCCATGGCGGGCTCCCGCAGCTCGGTGGGTTCCGGCTCCCTCTGCCGTACCGCTCCCTGTCGTACGTGGGGCCGCGGGCCGGGGACGCCGTAGGCCCGCGGGGCTGACCGGCCGAAATCCTGCGGCGGTGCCCCGGAGCGAGGCCGCCTCGAAGCCGATCGCCGGCCGGCCCTGACCGGCCCTGACCGGCCCTGACCGGTCATGCCCGCCGAGTACCCCCGTACGACCGGGCTACGACTGCTTCGCGATCGAGCGTGAGCCGATTCCTGGGGCGATCCCGGGGCCGGGGCGCAAGGGGGGCCCAGGCCGGTGCGGGCCGCTCCGTGGCGGGCCTCCCGCGCGGGCGGAATGTGGTGATCCATTGGCCCTTCCGGAATGGCTCGTAATGGCTCTTGACGATGCCATTGGCCCAGTGATTCGGGATCGTGTTGAGCCAACGGTCGCCCAGGTGTTGAGATGGGTGTGTCGATGGCGCTGCGGGTCTCCGCGGCGCCATTTCCATGTCATGGCGCATCGGCGCGGAAAGGGCGGGGGAACTTGCTGAAGAAGGCGTTCGTGGCGCCGGACCCGGGGCGGCTGCGGCTACGGTTCGCGCTGCGGGCCGTGGTCGGCATCGGGCTCGCCGTGGCGGTGTGCGGGGCGGTGGGGCACTCGCTGGTCGCTGCGATCACCGGCGGTCTCGCCGCGCTCCTCGCCCTGTTCACGGTGACCGACGCGACGGTGCGCGGGCAGGCCGTGACCACGGTGCTGCTGCCCGTCGTCGGGCTGCCGGTGCTCGCCGTCGCGGCTCTGCTGCACGATCTGCCGCTCGGCCGCGACCTGGCCTTCCTGGCCATCGTCGGGGCCGGCGTCTATGCCCGCCGCTGGGGCCCGCGCGGCCACTCGCTGGGCGTCTTCGCGTTCATGATGTTCTTCGCGACGCAGTTCCTGCACACGGTGCCGGGGCAACTGCCCGAGCTGTACGCCGCGGTCCTGCTGTCGCTGCTCGCCGCGTTCGCCGTCCGCTTCGGCCTGTGGTGTTACGAGCGGGGGCTGCCGCCGGCCGCCGTCCCCGCGCCGCCGCCCGGCTCCGGCCTGGCCCGCATCACCACCCGACAGGCCATCCAGGCCACCGCCGGCAGCGCGTTCGCGCTCGCGATGGGGCAGGTGCTCTCGCACGAGCGCTGGTACTGGGCGGTCGGCGCCACCTGGTGGGTCTTCGTGAACACCGCGTCGCGCGGCGAAACGCTGGTCCGCAGCTTCCGGCGGGCGCTCGGCACCGTGATCGGCGTCGTCATCGGACTGCTGGTCGCGGTGCCGCTGGACGGGGCCGCGGTGCCCACGGCCGTGCTGGTCGCCGGCTGCGTCTTCGGCATCTTCTACGCCGCCGCCGTCTCGTACACCTGGATGATGCTGGCGGTCACGCTGATGGCCGGGCTGCTCTACGGGTCGCTCGGCGTGCTCGACGCCGACCTGCTCGTCCTGCGGGTGACCGAGACGACCGTGGGCGCACTCGGCGCGGCGCTGGCCGTGCTCCTCGTCCTGCCGGTGACCACCCACGCCACCACCGACGCCTGGATTCAGCGGGCGCTGCGCTGTGTGCACGCCTGCACCGCGGAGGCGGCGGCGCGGCTGGCAGGCTCCGCCACCGCCGACCCCGCGCCGCGGGTCGCCGAGCTCGAAGCGCTGCTCGGCCGGGTGCGGATGTCGCTCGCCCCGCTCGTGCACCCGCTCAGCCCGCTGCGCGCCCGCAAGGCCAGGGCCCGCCAGGTGCTCGCGCTGCTCGACGACTGCGCCCGCGAGGTGCGCGGCCTCGCCTCCATCGCCGCCGACCCGGAGGCGTCCCACGATGCCCGGCTCACCGCCGCCTGCCAGCGCGTCGAAGCCGCGGTCGAGGCCCTGACGGCGCCGGGGGAGCCGGGCGAACGGGCCACCGTGCTGTCCGCCGAGCCCCAGCCGCCCGCGGCCGAACCCGCCCTGGTCCACCTGCACGGCCTGGAACGGGCCCTGGCCGAACTCGCCACACCCCTGCGCAGCTCCCCCAGGGCGCCGCTCGCCGACGCCTGACACCCAGCCGGCCGGGCGGGGGCGAAAGCCTCCGACCCGGCCGCGTGGTTGTGGGTGGTGGGTAGGGGCGGGGGGGTGTTGGGGGTGGGGGGGGGGGGGGAGGTTTAGGGGCGGGGGGGGGGGGGGCGGCCCCGGGGGGCCCCCCCCCCGGGGGGGGGGGCCCCCCGCCGTGTGGAGCGGGCGCTAGACGCGGGGTGCCATGCGCTCCTCGTCCAACGCGCCGTGCGCGACGGGCTGCGGCCGGTTCAGCTTGGCCCCCTCGATGTCCAGGTCGGGCAGCATCCGGTCCAGCCAGCGGGGCAGCCACCACGCGCCGCGCCCCACCAACATCAGCAGCGCGGGCACCAGCGTCATCCGGACCAGGAAGGCGTCGACGACGATGCCGACGGCGAGGCCGAAGGCGATCGGCTTGAGCGTCAGATCCTCGGCGGTCACGAAGCTGGCGAACACCGAGAACATGATCAGCGCGGCGGCGGTGACGACCCGGGAGGCGTGCCGCGAACCCGCGATGACGGCCTCCTCGTGGTTGCCGGTGTGCACGAAGTGCTCGCGCATCCGGGCCACCAGGAACACCTCGTAGTCCATGGCCAGGCCGAACAGCACGGCGATCAGCACGATCGGCATGAAGCTGAAGACCGGGCCCGTCGTCTCGACGCCGATCAGTTCGGCGAGCCAGCCCCACTGGAAGACCGCGACCGCCGCGCCGAAGGCGGCGCCGACCGAGAGCAGGAAGCCGAGGGCCGCCTTGACCGGCACCACGATCGACCGGAACACCAGGAGCAGCAGGACCAGGGCGAGGCCCACGACCACGCCGATGAACGGCAGCAGGGAGTCGCTGAGCCGGTCCGAGACGTCGATCGCGGCGGCCGTGGAGCCGGTGACCAGGATGCGGGCGTCGGCCTCCGCCCCCCCCTGCGGCGTCTCGTCCCTGATGTCACGGACCAGGCGCACCGTCTCCTCGTCCCGCGGGCCCTCCTTCGGCACCACGGTCAGGATCGCCGTCCGCCCGTCGTTGCCCACCTGCGGCTCCTGCACGGAGAGGATGTCCGGCAGGTTGAGCCCCTTGAGCTCGGCCTCGACCTGCTTGGCCGCGGGCCGGGGGTCGCCCGTGGCCTTCTGTACGAGGACCAGCAGCCGGCCGTTGTTGCCCGGGCCGAACGCCTCGGAGATCTGGTCGTACGCCTTGCGCTGCGTGGAGTCGGGCGACGCGGTGCCGTTGTCCGGCATGGCCAGGGTCAGTTGGGTGGTCGGGACCGCGACGGCGCCGAGGCCGAGCACCACGATCAGCACCGTGGCCAGCGGCCGGCGGGTCACCAGGCGGGCCCACCGCTCACCGCCCGTGCGGCCCTCGCCGGAGGAGGCGCGCTCGCGCCGGCTGGCGCGGGAGCCGACCTTGGGACGTACCCGCTCGCCCGCGAAGCCGAGCAGCGCCGGCAGCAGGGTGATCGCCACGGCCACCGCCATCAGCACGGTCCCGGCGGCGGCGAGCCCCATGACGGTCAGGAACGGGATGCCGACGACGCTCAGGCCGGCCAGCGCGATGATCACGGTGAGGCCGGCGTAGACGACGGCGCTGCCCGCGGGGGCGGTGGCGCGGGCCGCGGATTCCTCGGCCGCCATACCCGCGGCCAGTTGCGCGCGGTGCCGGGAGAGGATCAGCAGGGCGTAGTCGATGCCGACGGCGAGGCCGACCATCAGCGCCAGGCTGGGCGCGGTGGAGGAGATGGTGGCCACGTTCGAGATCAGCATCAGCCCGATCAGTCCGACGGCGAGCCCGATCAGGGCGGTGAGCAGCGGCAGCCCGGCCGACAGCAGCGAGCCGAAGGTGATGACCAGGACGACGATCGCCACGGCCAGGCCGATGACCTCGCCGATGCCGGGCTCAAGGCCAGCGGTGCTGTAGATCGTGCCACCGACCTCGGCCTCCAGGCCGCTCTTGCGTGCCTCGGCGGCCAGGTCTTCGAGCGCGGTGACGCTGGAGTCCTCCAGCGCGTCCCGCTTGATCGGGTACAGCACCTGGGCCAGCGCGGTCCGCTTGTCCTCGGAGATCTTGTTCGACTTGAAGGGGTCGACCGCGGTCTCCACCTGGGGGGCCTTGGCGGCTGCCGCGACCGTGCGTTCGATGGCCTGGCGGTAGGCGGCGTCCTGGACGGTCTTGCCCTCGGGGGCGACGAAGACCAGTTGCGCGGTGACGCCGGTGGAGGCCGGAAGCGACTTCTCCAGTACGTCGATGCCCGCCTGGGACTGCGAGCCGGGGATGGTGGCCTCGCTGTCCAGGTGGGAGCCGTACGCGGCGAGCCCGCCGCCGGCCAGGGCCAGCAGCAGTAACCAGACGGCGAGGAAGCGGCCTCGGCGACGGAACGCCGCTCTACCGAGGGAGTACAGCAAGGTGGCCATCAGAATGTTCCTTCTATCGTCGATGGGAAGGTTGTCCAGCACGGGCCTGCCTCGGCCTCACACAGCGACGTTGGGTGGCGTCGGTGCTGGTCAATCCCTGGTTCTACGGAGCGGTCACGCCGGGCACGGGTGGTGCGGGTGCCGGTGTGGGGACGCGGCGTGGTGCGGGTCGTGCCCGGCGCGTGGGGGGTGCGGGTGCAGGTGCGTGGGGCCGGTGGGCCGCTCAGACTGGGTGGTGCGGCAGCGGGCGGCGAGCCCGCTGCGCGCCCCGGTACGTCCGGGGCGCGCGCCCCGTAGGGGGTGTGCCGCGCCGGGGGCCGTGGGGAGCTCGTCGGGCGTCGACCGGTCCGCGGGCGCCGGCCGGCACGCCCGGGGCGCGAGCGGGACGGGTGCGGTGCTCAGGTACGTGCGGAGAGAGGTGGCCACGGGAAGGCCCTCCGGGTTCCGATGGAGTCCGACGAGATCTCAGACGCTACGGAGAAAGCGCGCCGCCATCGAGCCGCCAGACCCCCGGATCTACAGGGGGGGCTCCCCCGCGCCCCAGGTAGGGGTAACCCCCGAACTACCCCGATCGCGCTGGTCAGTTGGGTTACGGCCGGCTCGGGAAACCCTACCCAACCCCTACCGCTGATGCGTAAGGGGTTTGAGCGTGCACAGTGCTGTATGAGTATCCGTGGGACAGGTGTTACTGATGATGCTGCTGAGGTCAGCGCTGGGGCCGTCGGGACCTGCGCCATCGCCGTGGAGGCCGGTGCCGTGGCAGTGAAGGCTGGTGCCATGGCGTGGGCGGCCGGCACCACGACCGTGAAGGCCCGCGCCATGACCATGGAAGCCCGCGCCATGACCGTAGAAGCCGGCGCCGCAGCCGTGCGGCCCAGCGCCGTGTCACGGGAGGCCGGCGCCGCGAGACGGTCAGGCAAGGGCATCAGAGCGCGTCGGTGTCCGCGAGGCGCCGCCAGCCCTGATCGGTCAGGGCGTGGGCGGGGACGCCGGAGCCGCCGAGCCGCCGCCAGCTCCCGGGCGCGGCGAGCAGACAGCCGGTGAGCGCGGCGAGGGACAGCCCGGCCGCCGGGTCCGAGCCGACGGGAAGCAACTCCTCCCGGCTCCCGGCGTACCAGCCGCTCCGAGTGGCGGCCCGGGCCAGTTCGCGTACCATGGCCCGCCGTCCGCGGCCGGTCTCCGCGTGCCGGACCAGGGCCGTGAGCAGCATGTGGGTGCGTACTCCGGCACGGATGGCGGGCAGCGGCCCGACCGGCTCGCCGCAGGAGACCCGGAGCCAGCGGCGGACCAGGCCGGCCCCGGCGAGTTCGGCGTTGACCGGCTCCACCAGGCGCGGATTGACGTCGATGTAGTGGACCAGGCCGAAGTCCTCGTCCAGTACGGCGTCCAGCGCGAGCGGGCCGTGCCAGCCGAGGACCGAACCCAGCTTCGCCAGGTGCTGGATGACGTCCGGCAGCACCACCGACTCCTTCACCGACGCACTGCCCTGGACGCCCTCGCGACGGCGCAACACCGTGTGTGCGCCGGCCAGTTCGCCCTGATCGAAGAGCGCCTGCACCATGACGACCAGACCCGGCATCCGGCGCTGCACCAGTACTTCGCCGCCGGCGTCGAAGGTCTCCCGGACGGCGGGGAGGGTGGCGATGCGGGTCAACTGTTCGGGCTCCTCGGCCAGCCACACGCCCCGGCTCGACGTGGCCACCGGGAGCTTCACGTACGCCGGCAGCCGCCCCGCCTCGGCCAGCAGGGCGCCCTCGTCGGCGGCGAGTGCGGTCTCCGGCTGTGGCAGTCCGATGTCGTCGAGCAGCCGGGTGGCGGCGGCCTTGTCCTGCACCTCACGGACCGCCCGGAAGTCGGGGACCGCGAGCCCGGGCACCAGGCGGGCGAAGTCGGCGCGGTACCTGGACAGCGCCACCAACTGCTCGTGGGTGGGCAGCAGTACGTCGTACGGGTGGCGGCTGAGGACCTCGCGGAGGGCTTCGAGGTAGCGCAGCGGGTCGGCCGCGAACGGCGGACACTTGTGGCGGCGCGCCACCCACCGCGAACCGGCCGTCAGGGAGGTGCCGCCGCCGTCCATCACCCCCACCCGGTGGCCCTGCTGCCCCAGTACGGTGAGCACCTGGCGGGCGGTGGCGCTGGACGCCTCGGTGAGGAGCACCCGGTAGCGCCGGCCTGCCGGGGCGGAGTCAGCCATCAGTCTTCCCCTCTGCCTGCGCCGTTCTCGCGGCTTTGACGGTCTTCGCAGTCGTCACGGTCTTTGCTGTCGTCACGGTCTTCGCGGTCTGGCCCGCGGGGTACGTGGCACGCGCCGTCGCCGGACGCGCCGGGCTGCGTGGTGGTGCCGGGCTGGGTGGGCCCGTGGTGGCTCGTCCTGCGGGCGAGGACGCCGGGCGCGAGGGCCACGGCGCCGGCCACGAAGAACACCAGGATCGACAGCCAGGCGGTCCGGTAGCTCCCGGTCTGTTGGAGGACCAGGCCGAAGACGGTGGGGCCCACGAAGCCCAGGCACCGGTTGGCCATCTCGAAGATGCCGAAGTACTCCGCCGTGCGGCCGGCCGGCACCAGGCTGACGAAGACCGACCTGGAGAGCGCGTAGGTGCCACCGACGACGAACCCGGCGGCGACGCACAGCGTGGCGAAGGCCGGGAAGGAGCGCTGCGGCAACAGGGCGCCGGTGATCACGGTCGCTGACCAGACGCAGGTGAAGCCCAGCAGTACGGTGCGTCCGCCGAGCCGTTCGGCGAGCCTGCCGGCGATCACCGCGCCCGCGAAGGCCACGAACTGCACCAGCAGGATCGCGGTGATCACGTCGTCCTGCGGCAGGTCGAGGTGTTCCACCGCGAACGTCCCCACCAGCGAGGTGACGCTCTGCATGCCGTTGTTGTAGAGCACGAAGGCGACCAGGAACCAGGCCGCGCCCGGATAGTGCCGCAGCCCGCGGACGGCGGCGACGACGGCGCGGTAGGTGCTGGCGCGGGCGGGTGCTTCGGCGGCGGTGGCGCGGGCCGTCGGGGGCCGGCCGTAGCCGCGCAGCAGCCACACCGCGAGCACGCTGAACGCCAGCCACCACAGCCCGGTGGTGAGCAGGATGATGCGGACCGCCTGGTCCTCGGTCAGCCCCCACTCCTCGTGTTGGGCGTAGATCAACAGGTCGGCGATGAGCACGATGCCGCCGCTGAGGAAGCCGGCCGCCGAGCCCTGGGCCGAGGTGCGGTCGCGCCGGCCGGGCGGCGCGATGACCGGCAGATAGGTGTTGACGATCATGATGGAGGCGCCGAGCCCCATGGCGGCCAGCACGTACAGCGCCCCGCCCAGCAGGTAGTCCGCGTCACCGATCACGTACAGGGCACTGGCCGCGCCGGCCCCGGACAGCGCGGCGACGGCGAGCAGGGCGCCCTTGTCGTACCGCTCGGTGAGCACCGCGGACAACGGCAGGACGAAGAGTTGGAGGAAGACCGAGAGCGCGATCAGGAACGGAAAGTACGAGCTGGCCAGCACCTGGATGCCCAGGGGGTGCAGATAGCCGCGCCCGTCGGCGGCGCGCTCGCACACGTCGGTGATGAACGGGCCGAAGAAGATCGAGGTCACGGAGGTGGTGAAGACGGCGTGCGCCCAGTCGTACGTGTACCAGCCGCGCCGGCCGCGGCGGGCGGCCCGCCACAGGGCCTCGGTGGCGTCCGGCGGGCCGGGGGCCGTCGTGTGCGCGGTCATCGGCACCACCCCGCGGCGGGCGGGCGCCGCCGGCCCGGGCGCCGGTGCGGGCATCGGCACTGGCACGGGCGGGCACCGGGGCGGGGGCCTGCGGCCCGGTGGCGGGCGGGCGGTGCGGTGGCCGGGTGGCCCGCTCCCCCGGTGGTGGTCGGCCGGTGGGTACGGCACCGAGCTGCGGGCATGGGCGGTTCCTCCGGGTGGGTGCGGGCGCGCGGCCCCGGCTGGCTGGGGCCGGTGCGGTCCGCGCCCCCGGCGGGTCGGTGGGCGGCGGGTGTCGCAGCGCGCCGACGTGCGGCCGTCCGGGGCTGCGGCAGCGGTGGGGTGGCGGGCCCGGGCTCCGGTCCGGCCGGCCCGGCGAGCAGCCGGCCCACGGGTCAGTCGGTCGACCGGTCAGCGGGACGATCCGCCAGCGGGTCAATCGGTCAGCGGTCGGGCCATCTCCTGCATGAGGACGTTCGCATGGTCGTGCAGGAAGAAGTGGCCCCCGGGGAACATCCGCAGCGCGAAGGGGCCACTGGTCTGTTCCCGCCAGGCCGCGAGTTCCGGTTCGTCGGCCCGTGGGTCGGCATGGCCGCCGAAGACGGTCAGCGGCAGGTCCAGGGGCGGTTCGGGGCGGTAGGCGTACGTCTCGTTGACGGCGAAGTCGGCGCGCAGCAGCGGCAGCAGGGAGTCCATCAGGGAGCGTTCGCGCAGCACCTCGGGTGGGGTGCCGCCCATCCGGGCCAGTTCGTCGATCAGTTCATCGGTCGGCAGGTCACGCAACGTGGCGCGGGTGTCCGGGAGTTGGGGCGCGGCCCGGCCGGAGACGAACAGGTGGACCGGGAGGGGCAGGCCCGTGCGGCGCAGCCGGCGTACGAGCTCGAAGACGACCAGGGCCCCCACGCTGTGGCCGTAGAGCGCGTACCTGCCGGTGAACTGCTCGTGCAGCGCGTCGGCCAGCGCGTCCACCAGGGTGTCGACCGAGGTGTGCGGCGCCTCCCGGAACCGCTCGGCCCGGCCCGGCGGCTGCACCGGGCAGAGGGTGACGCCGGGGTCGGCGAGCCGGCGCCAGGGAGCGAAACTCGCCGCCCCCGCACCGGCGTTGGGCAGACAGTACAGCCGGGGCCGGGCCGCGGGCGGCTCGCCGAAGGGCAGCCACGGTGTGGCCCTTGACACGGTCGGTCGGTTCACGGCCGGCTTCCGTTCCTCGGGGTCGGGGTGCTCGTCTTGTGGGTGTTCTTGCGGATGTTGTTCTTTGGGGTGCGGTGGGGCTTGCGTGGGTGACTGCGGGGGCCGGCTGGAGGCTGGCCGCGGGCAGGGGGGGCCGGGGGGGGGGCCCCCCCCCCCCCCCCCCCCCCCCCGCCCCGGCGGGCGCCCCCCCCCCCCCCCCGGCCCCGCCCCCCCGCGGGCCCCCCCCCCCCCCCCCCCCCCCCCAACCCCCCGCCCCCCCCCCCCCCCGGCCCCGCCCCCCCGGGGCGCGGGCGGCCGCGGCGCCCCCCCCCGCGGGCGGGGGGGGGCCAACCGCCCCGCCCCGGCCCGCTTCGTTGTGGGTCGTCGTTCGGGCCGCTTCGTTTTGCGTCGTCGTTCGGGTTGCTTCGTTTCGGCGGAGCGGGGCGGCGGGACGCCCGGGGAAGCCCTCCCGCCGGCTGAAGCCAGGCCCCTGCGCATGCCGACGACTTCGGGACCGACCGGCCCCTGTCCAGGAGAAGTCCAGCCGCTTTTCCGCGGGGCGCGGCGTACGGGACTTCCCCACGGCACGGCGTACAGCACTTCCGGCGGAACCCCCGTACGGCGCCCGCATGTGACATGTCCGTATGAGCAGGTCTGTGTGGGCTTCCGTGCAGGGAGGCCCCGTACGACCTTCTTGTGCGGGTTTCCGTCCGGGTCCGCTCAACGGGCCGGGCCCGGCCGCGCGGACGGATGGGGCGCCGGGCATCCGCACGCGCGCCCCGTCCCCGCCCCCGCTTCTCGCCAGCGGCGGTCGGAGGCCCGCGGTCAGCGCGGGAGGTCGGTGGGGAGTTCGTGCACCTCCACCGGGAAGTTGTGGGCGTCGCCGGGGCCCGGGGCCGCCGAGGCGCGGGCGGCGATCTCGACCGCGCGGTCGCGGTCCGCGACCTCCACCACCCAGTAGCCGGCCAGCAGGTTCGCCCGCTCGTCGTGCAGGCCGTCGGTGACCTGCGGCGGGCCGTCGTCCCTGGCCCGTACGGTGGTCACCAGCGCCGGGCCGCCCAGGCCCCGGGCCTCGACCATCTCGCCCGATGCGGTCAGCTCCTCGTTGAGGGCCTCCATGTGGTCGACCATCGCCTGGAACTCCGCCGGCGAGTACGCGGCGATCTCCTCGTCCCAGCGGGTGGCGCTGCCAAACAACTGCACCATGTACTGCATCGTTGACGCCTCCTCCAAGCCCGAGCACACTGCCCTCGGTGACTCATCCGCCTCGTCGCCCCTGCCCCCGTCCTACCGGAGGGTGCCGGGGCCCGCACGCCCCTAGAGGCGGATGAGCGAACCGGGCACCATGGTCTAGACCTACTGCTACGGTCGGTCCCCACATCAGAGCCGAGGAAGGGGCGACATGGTGAGCGGCACCAGCGACGAGAACAAGGTGGGCGACGGCGCGGCCAGCGGTGGCCAGCGGGCGTACATCGGTTCGTTCACATCGGCGGGCGGCTGGGGTGTCAGCGCCGCCACGGTCGAGCCGGACAGCGGCGCGCTGACCATCAAGTACTCGACGGACCTCGTGGAGAACCCGTCGTACCTGGCGCTCCACGAGCACGGCGTGCTGTACGCGGTGAGCGAGACGCCCGAGGGCTACGCCGCCGCGTTCTCCCTCATCGACCCCGACCGGCCGTCCCCGCTCGGCGTGCCGGCCCCGGTCGGCGGCGACGACCCGACGCACATCTCGCTCACGCCGCGCCACGCGCTCTTCGCCCACTACACGTCGGGCAGCGTCAGCGCCCTGCCGTTCATGAAGGACCCCGAGGGCCACGACCAGTGGTGCGGCCTCGCCCGCCCGACCGCCGTGCAGCAGCACGAGGGGACGGGGGCCGACCCCGAGCGGCAGGAGGGCCCGCACGCGCACGCGGTGCTGGCCGACCCGAGCGGGCGCTGGGTGCTCGCCGTCGACCTCGGCGCGGACGCGGTGTTCAGCTACGCCTGGGACGAGGAGCAGGGCACGCTCCGCCCGCACCACACGACCCGGCTCACCCCGGGGTCAGGTCCGCGCAGCCTCGCCTTCCACCCGAACGGCGAGTGGGCGTACGTCACGGCCGAACTCGACTCGACGGTCACCGTGTGCCGGTGGGACGCGGAAACGGGCACCCTGACGCCCGGCGCCACGATCAGCGTGCTGCCCGCGGCCGACGGCGACGACCGGCCGCGCAACTACCCGTCGGAGCTGGTCATCGCCCCCGACGGGCGGCACGCCTGGGTCGCCAACCGGGGCCACGACACCATCGCCGTGCTCGGGCTGGACGAGACGGGCGAGCGGATCGAGCTCCAGACCACCGTCGCCTGCGGCGGGCGCTGGCCCCGACACCTCACGCTCTCCCGCGCCGGCGACCGGCTGTACGTGGCCAACGAGTACTCCGGGGACGTGGCGTGGTTCGACGTCGACGTCCAGACCGGGGTGCCGACCTGGGCCGGCTCGGTGGACGCCCCGGCCGCGTCCTGCGTGGTACTCGCCTGACGGACCCGAACGGGGCGCGGACGAACGCGTACCACGCACCACGCACCACTCGCCGGGTTCGTCCCGCGCCCGACGCCTCCTGGCCTGCCGGCCGTACGGAGCGTCCCGGCTGATCGCAGGCCGCTGACCAGGTGATCCGTCGTACGGGTACGGCACGGGTCGCGGCGGTGAACAGCACGGCGGTCGGAGGCGACGGCCAAGGGCTGAGGCTGAGGGCGAGGCCAAGAATCAAAGACCCGGGGGCGGGGGGGGACGGCAAAAAGACGCGGCCGCCCCCCCCCCGGGGGTGGGGGGAGAGAGCGCCCCCGCGCCCCGCCCCCCGGCGGGGGGCGGGCGAGCGCGCCGCCGGCCCCCCCCCCGCCCCCCCCCCCCCCCCCCCCCCCCCCCCCCCCCCCCCCCCCCGGGTTCTTTCGCTGTACTGCCGCACCTGCCGCACCTGCCGCGGCCTGCCGGCCAAGGCGGCCCGGCAGGCCCCGAAACCCCATCAGATCCGCCAGGTTCGCCAATTCCCCGCCAGCCCGCGGTGGACGGTGCGGCCGGTCCCTGACGTGTCCCTGGGCAGCGCATGGCGCTGTTACGGCCCCGCGACCCACGGCCCTGTTACGGCCCGTGACCCGCGGCCCAGTTGCGACCAGCGGGCCGCTCTGCGGGGCTAGCGGTTCGGGGCGCCCTGGAGCGTGATGCCGAGCGCCGCGGCGTAGCCGGCGAGGGCGAGGCGGCCCACGGCGGGGTAGGCGCCCAGCGGTTCGGCCGCGGCGCAGCCGGCCTCCGTGGCCGCCGTCTCGATGACCTCGGCCTGCACCTCGGGACCGATCAGGTAGGGGGCCAGCGCCAGCCGCTGCGAGCCCGCGCCGAGCAACTGCTCGGCCGTGCGGGCGACGGCGCCCTTCTCGTCGAGCGCTGCGGCCAGCACCGGCACCGCGAGGCGCGCCGAGAGGAGCATGCCCGTGATGCCCGCGGCCTGGACCGCCTCCGGGCCGCCGACCGTGGCCAGCACGATGCCGTCGGCCGCAGTGGCGACCGTGAACAGCCGGGCCCGGTCCGCGCGGGCCAGGCCCGCCTCGGAGAGCCGGACGTGCAGGGCCTCGGCGAGCAGCGGGTGCGGGCCGAGCGGATCGGTGACCAGCGTGGCGCAACCGCTGTCGTCCACCGCCTGCCGGATGCGGGCGACCAGTTCGCTGTCCGGCCCCGCCACCAGCGGCACGACCACGGCGGCCGGGCCCTCGGCGTCGATCGCCGGCTGCGGCTGCGCGAACTCGTCGGCGGCCCGGTCCGCCGGCGCGGGACCCCCCGGCGCCCCGGCGGGCGGGGCCGCCGTGGGCCGCCCCCCCCGGCGGGCCAGCCCGGGCCGGGCCCCCACCCCAGCCC
>NZ_JBEHZD010000930.1:0-1756 GCF_040240285.1 Streptomyces sp. HSW2009
CCGCCGCCGCCCACGCCGCCCCCGCCCGGCGCCCCCGCCCAGCCGCCCCCCCGACACCGCCCGCCCCCCCCCCCCCGCGGGGGGCGGCGGGCGCGGGGGGGGGGGGCCCGACTGAGCCCCCCGGCCCACCACCACGCGACGGGATCGTGTCGGGCAGCCGGGCCAGCCGGTCACCCGGCGGGGCAGGCGGCCGACCAGCGCGCCACCGTCCAACCAACCAGCCGGCCCCCCCGCTGATCCGTCGACCGGCCGGCCGGGTCAGCGGGTGCCGACCGCGGCCCGCACCGCACGCCGGGCCAGCGCGCAGTCGTCGTGCAGCCGCCGCAGCAACAGCCGCTGCTGCTCGCCCGCGCTCGCCCCGGGTTCGCCGGGGGCCGGCGCCGGTGCGGGGTCGCGCATGGTGCGCTGCACGGCCGTCTCGTACATCCGGATCTCGCGGGTCAGCACCAGCATGAGGTTGACCAGGAACGCGTCCCGCGCATCACACCCCGCGCTCTGCGCCACCTGGGCGATCTGCCGACGGCCAACCGCCGCGTCCGCGCCCACCACGACCCACAGGGTGGCGAGGTCGTAGCCCGGCAGGTACCACCCCGCGTGGTCCCAGTCGACCAGGGCCGCACCCGACGGCGCGAACAGGATGTTCGACAGCACCGCCTCGCCGTGGCAGAACTGCCCCTGACCCTGCCGCCCCTGGGCGATGCCCCGCAGCAACTGCTGGAGGTCGCTCATGTCCCGATCGGTGAGCAGCCCCAGCTCGTGGTAGCGGGCCAGCCGGGCGCCGTAGTCGATGGGCGCGTCGAAGAGCCCGGACGGCGGGCGCCAGGTGTTGATCCGGTAGATCGCCGCGAGCGCGTTCCGCAGGTCGGCACGGGGCGGCGGCTCCGTCGGGTGCCGGTGCAAGGTGGCCACGCGCCCTGGCATGCGCTCCATCACCAGGGTGCAACTCTCGGGGTCGGCCGCGATGAGCCGAGGTACGCGCACCGGCGGGCGGTGGCGTACGAAGGCCCGATATGCCGCTATTTCGTGCTGGAAGCGTTCGGTCCACGCGGGCGAGTGGTCGAGCAGGCACTTGGCCACGGCGGTGGTCCGCCCCGTCGTACCGACGAACAGGACCGAGCGCCCGTTGCGGCGCAGTACCTGCACCGGGTTGAACTCGGGGCAGACCGGGTGCACGGCGGTGATGGCCGCGCGCAGTCGCGCCCCTTGCGGGCCGGACAAGTCGAGCCTCCCGCTGAGCGGCTGGGGAGCAGTGCCCTCAGCCCGTCGCGCCCGCCCGCCACGGCTGGGATCGAGATAGGGCGCGCCACCCACATGCGGGCGGTGCGGCCGAACGGGGACGGACACGGAGGACGATGCTGTGTACATGGGCGAGACAGATCCCTTCGTGTGCCGGCAAGTGCGTGCGCTCCAGACCCGGAAGGTGGCCGCACCCTGGGGAATGCGGTCGCCCACCGGGCTGGGTTCCCCGGCCGGAGCACGGGCCGTGAGTCGGCACCGGCGCGGGGCCCGATGGGACGGCCCCCGTCGCCTCCGTCGCTTGCGTGACGGTGGTGCTGCCGTGGGGGGCGGGGGGCCGCCCCCCCCCCCCCCGGCCCCGGGGGCGCCGCCCGCGCCGGGGGGGGGGGCGGGCCCCCCGGCCCCCCCGCCCCGGCCCCCCCCGCCCCCGCCCCGGGCCGGGGGGGCCGCGCCCCCGACATCCAGGCCGCAGCCGCCGCGGCGTTCGCCCGCTGGCGCGCCCTCGTCCACACCAAGCTGC
>NZ_JBEHZD010000931.1:0-1751 GCF_040240285.1 Streptomyces sp. HSW2009
CCCCGCGCGGGGGGGCGCGGCCGCCTCGCTGTGCCCCGCGCCCGGCGCCGCGCGGCCGCCGCCCCCCCCGCCCCCCCCCCCCCGCCCCCCCCACCCCACCGGCCCGGCCGCATCCCCCGCGGCCCCGGCTCCACCCCCAACAGCTAGGAGTGTCCACACGATGTCCACCACCCCGCCCGCCGCCCCCCGAGCGCGGCGCACCACCGCGGCCCGTACCGCCGCCATCGCCACCGTCTGCGCGCTGGGTGCCGCGGCGCTGAGCCTGCCGGCCTTCGCGTACGCTGCGGGCGACGGCGGCGACAAGCCGGCCGGGCCGCCGAAGCTTGAGCTCAAGAACGGCACGCTCGACTGGGGTGTGAAGGAGAGCTTCCGCAAGTACGTCGGCGGGCCCATCGCGCACGGCGAGATCACCGCGGCGGACGGCGCCCAGCAGGCCGCGGGGAACGGGCCGTTCACCTTCACCGGCGGGTCCGGCAGCTACGACACGGGCACGCACGCCGTGGCGACCGCCTTCAACGGCAGCGTCCGCTTCACCGGCCACGAGGGCAAGCTCGACCTCAAGCTGAGCGACTTCAAGCTCAGCACCCAGCGGTCCACCGGCGCCATCACCGCCGACGTGCGGGCCAAGGACATGAAGACCGGCAAGGTCACCGAGAGCGATGACGTGCGGCTGGCCGACCTCGACCTGTCCGCGGTCCGGCCGGGGCAGGGCCAGGGCGGTGCGATGGTCTTCGCCAACATCCCGGCGAAGCTGACCGAGGCCGGCTCCAAGGCGTTCAGCGGCTTCTACGCGGCCGGCGACGACCTGGACCCGGCGACGCTGACGGTCACCCCGGGCGGCCCGGTCAAGCCCGAGCCGACCGACCCGCCGACCGGCAAGCCCACCGACGAGCCGACCGGCAAGCCGACGGACAAGCCCACCGACAAGCCGACGGACCAGCCGACCGGCAAGCCCACCACCAACCCGACCGACGGCCCGAGCGACAAGCCCACCACCAACCCGACCACCAACCCGACCACCAACCCGACCGACGGTCCGAGCGGCAAGCCCACGAAGAGCCCGGGCGACAAGCCCACGGCCAAGCCGACCGACGGGGCCACCGGGAAGCCCGTGGAGAGCGGCCCGATCGTCGCCGGCAACCTGGACTGGGGCGTCAAGGAGGGCTTCCGCAAGTACGTCACGGGGCCGATCGCCTCCGGCAAGGTCTCGCTCTCGGGCGGCGCCACGAAGCGGGGCCAGGGCTACCGCTTCCCCGAGGGCAGCGGCAGCTACCAGGCGACCGACAAGTCGATCGACGCCAAGTTCGCCGGCCAGGTCCGCTTCACCGGCCACGAGGGCAAGCTCGACCTGCGGTTCAGCGACCTGAAGGTCCGTACGAAGGGCACCAAGGGCACCCTGGTCGCCGACGTCTCCTCCAAGGACCGGGTCAGCGGCAAGGTCACCAAGAGCAATGACCAGGTGCTGGCCGACCTCAAGCTGTCCGCCGGGTCGCTGACCGCCAAGGACGAGGTGGTCACCCTCGCCAACGTGCCGGCGACGCTGACCGCCGGTGGCGCCAAGGCGTTCGGCGGCTACTACCAGGCCGGCGAGCAGCTCGACCCGGTCTCCCTCGCCGTCTCGCTGGACGAAGACGCCAAGCTGCCGGACGTGCCGGGTGGTACGGGCGGCTCCGGCGGCTCCGCCGGCACCGGCGGTTCTGACGGCGCGTCGGGCACCACCGGTGGCTCCGGTGGCACGGGCACGGGCGGGG
>NZ_JBEHZD010000932.1:0-1749 GCF_040240285.1 Streptomyces sp. HSW2009
ACGGCCGGCCCTCGGGACGGCCCTGGCCGTAGGTGGCCAGCAGTGCCTGTGCCTCGATCGGGTCGCCGAGGGGCGTGGGGGGGGCCGGGGGCGCGGCCCCCGCCCCCCCGGGGGGGGGCCCCCCGGCCCCCGCCCCCGGGGGGGGGCGGCCCCGGGGCGGGGGCGGGGCCCGGCCGCGGTGGGCGACATGTCGGATACCCCCCTGCCTCACCGCCGACCGGTGGCGTGCGACAGTCTCCGGGTGCTGTCGCGATGGATCTACGCCCTGCTGAGTCTTCTGTGCCTGCTCCTGTTCGGGGTCGGTGCGGGCGTGGCGACCTGGGCGGAGGACCGCGGCATCGGTTGGCTGGCACAGGTGGGCATGGCCGTCGGCGGCGGCGCCGCGGGACTGTGCCTGGTGATGGCCGGGCGGGCGGTCCTCTTCGGTCGGCTGCGCCGTGCGATGTTCCGGGTGGCCCCCACCCGCGGCCGACACCGCCGCCCCGACCCGGACGGCTGACCCCGCGCCTCCGCAGCGCGGCCCGTCCCGTCCTGCCCCGTCCCGTACGCGTCGAAGACCGATCGTCCGGCCCCCCGATCGCCCGATCGAGCAGGCGAGCTACGAGCCGGCGGCGGCCGGACGCCGGGTACCGGGTGCCGGTTGCCGGCGGTGGTGCAGGAGCCGGGGCCGTGGCCGGCCGGAGCCCGTAGGTTCGCTGCCATGACGACCACGGCACGCACCACGACCGCGGAGCAAGAGGCGTTCCTGCGGGCCTACCACGCCGCGCATCCGGCCGTGACCGCGGACGCGCTCGGCGCCGGCCGGGCCCCGGACGGCCGGTCCAGCTACCAGATCCTGTGCGACCGGGTCGCCGGCCGGAACAGAGTGCTCGACCTCGGCTGCGGGGACGGCCTGTTGGTGGAACTCCTGGCCCGCACCGCCGGGCGGCGGATCGTCGGCGTGGACCTGTCACCCCAGGCGTTGGCCCTGGCACGCCGCCGCCCGGCCGCCGCCGCGACGGCCCTGATCGAGGCCCGGGCCCAGACGCTGCCCTGCGCCACCGACGGCTTCGACGCCTGCGTCAGCCACCTGGCCCTGATGCTGATGGGCGAGGTCGAACAGGTGGTGGCGGAAGTGGCCCGGGTGCTGGCGCCCGGTGGCGTACTGGCCTGCGCCATCGGGGGTGGCGCCGTCGGCGGTGAGGCGTACGAACTCTTCGTCGAACTGCTCAGGCAGACGGTCCGCACCGTGCCCGCCGCGCGGCACATCCCGAAGCTGGGCGACCGCAGGACCCGCAGCCGCGAGGGGCTCGACGGGCTGCTCGGGCCCGCCGGGTTCGCGCCGGTCGCCTGGGAGACGGTGCCGATCGATCTGAGCGGCTCGGTCGAGGAGGTGTGGGCGGCCGTCTCCGGCGTCTACGACCTCGGCCCGCTCGCCCCGGGCACGGTCGGGGCGCTGCGCACCGCGTTCTGCCACGCCGCCCGGGAACTCGCCACGCCCCAGGGGCGCGTCCCGTGCGGCTTCGACGTGCACGTCGCGACCGCCCGGCTGGTGCGGTGAGAAGGACCGAACCAGCGGCCCGGGGGACGCACTACGCGCGCGTGCGCCGGTTACGCGTGGGGGCGGAGCCGGTCGGCGGCCCCGCCGGCGCCGCCGCGCGCCCCCGCCAACCCCCCGGCCGGGTCCGCGCCAGGCACGCCCCCCCCCCCCCCCCCCCCCCCCGCCCGGCGCCGCCCCGCGTCGCGCCCCCCCCGTCCCCGCGCTGGCGG
>NZ_JBEHZD010000933.1:0-1741 GCF_040240285.1 Streptomyces sp. HSW2009
GGCGGGGGCGGGGGGGCCCGGGGGGGGGGGCGCGCGCCCCCCGGCCCGCGGGGCCCCGTACCGGCTACTTCTGACAGGTCACGTCGGTCGCGGGCAGCTCACCCGTCGCCAGGTAGGCATTGACCTGGGCGTCCACGCAGGCGTTGCCGTAGGTCCCGTAGACGCCGTGGTGGTTGGCGCCCTGCAAGGTCACCAGCCGGGAGCCGGGCAGTTGGCCGCGGAGCGCCCGGCTGCCCGCGTACGGGGTGCGCGGGTCGCCGGTGGCCGCCACCAGCAGGGCCGGCGTGTCACGCTGCACGCGCACCGGTGCCTCGCGCGGGAACTCAGGCCAGAACGCGCAGGCGTTGACGTTCTCGGCGAGCGGCCCCATCAGCGGGTACTTCGCCCGGTTGCGCTCGATGTCGCGCCAGTACACCTCAGGGTCGCGCGGCGCCCCGCCGTCCGCGCACAGGATGGCCAGCTGCACGCTGCCGTACGCGGAATCGCTGCTGGTCAGGACGAAGTCGAGGAAGGCGGCGAGGTCGGGCGTCGGTTCGACCTGTTCGCCGCGTGCCGCGCGGGCGAGCACCGCGAGCTGACCGGCGAGCGAGTGCCGGGCCTGGTCCCGGTCGTCGGCCGCGCCGGCGAAGGCGACCAGCGGCACCGTCGAGTCGTCCACCCGGTACGCGTCCGGGCCCGAGCCGACCGTCAGCGGCCGGGCGGCGGCGGCCTTGGTGGTGCGTTCCACGGTGCGCAGCACCTGCCGTTCGGTGACGCCGAGCCGGTAGGTCCGGTCGTGCCGTGCGGCCCCGCGCGCCCAGTCCCGTATCGCGTGGTCGCCGGTTTCCTCGCGCCCGTGCAGCAGTCGCGGCCGGTAGTCGACCGGGTTGATGGCGCCGTCGAGCACCACCCGGTCGTAGCGGCCGGGGAACATCTGGGTGTAGGCGGTGCCCAGGTGGGTGCCGTACGAGTAGCCCAGGTAGGAGATCTTCCGCTCGCGCAGCGCGCCCCGGATGACGTCCAGGTCGCGGGCGGTGTTGCGGGTGCTCGCGTACGGGAGCACGTCGCCGTGCCGGGTGGCGCAGCGCTTGGCCAGGTCCTTCTGGTGGGCGACCTGCCGGTCGAAGCCGGCCCGGTCCACGCCGGATGAGACCAGCGCGGAGCCCACCGGCCAGCCGCAGTCCAGCGGAGTGCTGCGGCCGACGAACCGGGGGTCGACACCCACCAGGTCGTAGCGGGCCGCGGTCGCCCCCATCGGACCGCGGAGCTCCAGCGGGCCGTCGAGCGAGGGGCCGCCGGGGCCGCCGCCGTTGAACAGCAGTGGGCCGACGCGGTGCGCCGTGTCGGTGGCCTTGATGCGGGAGATGGCGACGGTGATGGTGCGGCCACCGGGGCGCGTGTAGTCCAGGGGAACGGTGAGGTCGGCGCACTGGGCGCCGGCCTTGGCCAGTTCCCGGCCGACCGCGTCGTCCGGGCCGAGCACACAGCTCTTCCACTGCGGGCGTTGGTCGTAGTAGCGGGCGAGGCCGTCGGGGGCCCGGCCGGGCGAGCCGGTGTCGGCGGCGGCCGTCGGCAGGGCGGTGGGCAAGGTCGCCAGCGCGGCGGCGAGCGCCAGGCCCACCGCCGCCGGCCTTGTCTTTACATGCATGCCCCGCACGCTAGGGCCGCGGCCCGGCCCCCCTCACTGGTGGGGGGCCCCCCGCCCCCCCCGGCGCCCGCCCCCCCCCCCGGCCGGGCCCGCCCCCCCCCCCCCCCCCCCCCC
>NZ_JBEHZD010000935.1:0-1733 GCF_040240285.1 Streptomyces sp. HSW2009
GGCGGGCCGGGGGGGGGGGCTGGGGGGGGGCGCGGGGGGGCGGGGGGGGGGCCCCGGCGCGGGGGCGGCGCGGCCCCGTCGGGCGGCGGGACAGCGGCGGGATCGCGGCCGGGCGGACCGCGGCCCGGTCCCCGCGCGCAGGGGGGACCGGGCCATGGGGTGGGGGGCCGCACTGGCGGCTGCGGCCCCGCCCACCGCGGAGGCCGGGCCACCCTCAAGCGGCCCGGCGACACGGCGACTCAACAACACATCGGCGCTTCAACGCGCCAGCACTTCAGCACTTCGGCGCGTCAGCACCCCAGCACTTCCGCACGTCAGCACTCCAACGCTTCTGCACTTCGCCGCGTCAGCACTCCAACGCTTCGGCGCGTCAGCACTCCAACGCGTCAGCGCTTCAGCAGCAGCGCATCCCCCACCGCACGCTCGCCCGTGGCGTCCGACGGCATGGTGATCAGCTTGCCGTCGACGGCCATGGCCGAGGAGCCGCCGCCGTCGAGGCCCATCGCCTGACGGGCCCCCAACGAGCGCAGCAGGTTGGCCATCTCGTGCAGGCCGAGGCCGTCGCTGTAGCCGGGCTGGCGGCCCGCCGACGTCACCAGGAGCAGCCGGCCGCGGGCGTCCACCCCGACCGCCGTGCGCGGGTTGCGCTTGAGGGCCCAGGTGTACGCGAACGTCGGCTCGCCCGGGCGGTCGGTGCCGTCGGCCGCGAAGTCGAGGGCCACCCGGCCGTCCCTGACCAGTTGCGGGCCGCCACTGACGATGTCGTCGCCCCGGCCGATCCGTACCCGGCGGCCCCGCTCGTCGACGATCTTCTCCTCGACGGTGACCCGCTGCCCCACCGTGGCGTGCGTCTGGAGCCACTTCGCGCCCTCGCCGATGCCGGCCAGCACGCTGCCGTCCGCCGGCACCGCGCCGCCGCGCGGGCGCACCTCGCTGACCTGCCCGCGGGCGTCGATGACGGCCTCGATGCCGTCACCGGCCGGGGTGTCCGCGCCGAGTTCGCTGGTGAAGCGGACGATCTCATCCGGGTCGGTGCAGGTCACGTCGTGCAGCGGGCGCTCGGTGGGCAGGTCGCCGCCGGTGCCGCCGCAGTTGCGGATCTTGCCGGGGACGCGGTTGACGCCGTCGATGACCTCGGCGGCGCGGCCCGCGCGCACCCGCAGTTCGGTGCTCAGGTGGCGGAACTCCGGGCGCAGCCCGTTGCCGCGCAGCACCATCGCCACCCGGCCGTTGGTGGCCGCGCTCTGGAGCTTCCCGTCGTACGCGGCGATGCCCGCCGCCGCACCGGGCACCCCGTCCCGGCCGTCCATGACGAAGAACCCGGCGTTGACCGCGACCAGCGCGCCGGCCTGCGCCGCGATGTCGCTGACGTTCTCCCGCCCGGCCACGTGGGTGCCGTAACTGCCGGTGAGGCTCCCGCGGAAGGCGGCCGGGTCGATGACGGCCACCTTCACCTGCGCGAGGCCGGTGCCCTGCGTGCCGTCGCCGCCGGTCCACTCGGTGACCGCGTCGAAGCCGGCCGCCGCGACGGTCTTGCGCTGGGCGTCGGCCTGGTTCTGGCCGCCGAAGACACCCACCCGCACCCGTACGCCGAGCAGCCCGCTGCGGTCGGCGCCGCGCGGGTAGTCCACCCGCTCGGTCCTGGCCTGGAAGCCGGCCGCGCGCAGCCGCTCGGCCAGTTCGCCGGCCGCCGCCTGGGACACCACGTGCGCCCCGGCGGCGCCCCCGACCGG
>NZ_JBEHZD010000936.1:0-1723 GCF_040240285.1 Streptomyces sp. HSW2009
CGGGGGTCGCCGCCGCGCGCCACACCCGCCCCCGCCCGCCACCCGCCCCCCGCGCGCCGTCCCGCGGGGCGCCCCCGTGCCGCCGGGGGGGCGGGGGGGGCCCGCGCGGGCCACCGGGGGTGCGCGGGTCGCGCGGCGGATGTCCGTCAGGCGAACGGAAACATCGTTCGCTACCCCACACGGGGAACGCCCACGTACCGTGAAGCCATGACGAGCATCGGTGGTGTCGAGATGGTCGACTGGAACCTCGCGGTAGCGACCGCGACCCGGTTCGCGCGGTCGGGTCCCGAAGTGAGCCAGGACGAGGCGCGGACGGTGGTCCAGGAGCTGCGCCGGCACGCCAAGGCGTCCGAGGAGCACGTGCGCGCCTTCACCCGGATGGCGCCGGCCGGTGACGCGGACACCCCGGTCCTGGTCGTGGACCGGGCCGGCTGGGTGCGGGCCAACGTCGAGGGGTTCCGCGCGGTGCTCGGCCCGCTGCTCGACAAGATGCAGAGCCGCCGCGCCAGCACCCCGGGCGGCGCCGGGCTCGGCGCCGTCGGCGGCAAGGTCACCGGCGTCGAACTCGGCATGCTGCTGTCGTTCCTGTCCTCCCGGGTGCTCGGCCAGTACGAGACGTTCGCACCGCCGAGCCGCGACCTGCCGGGCGGCGCGGGCGGCGGCCGGCTGCTGCTCGTCGCCCCCAACATCGTGCACGTCGAGCGCGAACTGGACGTGGCCCCGCACGACTTCCGGCTCTGGGTGTGCCTGCACGAGGAGACGCACCGCACCCAGTTCACGGCCGTGCCCTGGCTCCGGGACCACCTGGAGTCCGAGATCCAGGCGTTCCTCGGCGAGACCGACGTGGACCCGGCCACCCTCCTGGAGCGGCTGCGTGAGGCCGCCCAGTCGCTGACCGGAAACCGCCCCGAGCACCCCGACGGCGGCCCGGCCGAGCGCGGCGGGCGCAGCATCGTCGAGCTGGTGCAGACCCCGGCGCAGCGTGACATCCTGGCCAGGCTGACGGCCGTGATGTCGCTGCTCGAAGGCCATGCGGACTTCGTGATGGACGGCGTGGGCCCGGCCGTGGTGCCCTCGGTCGCCGAGATCAGGGAGAAGTTCCAAAAGCGCCGGGCCAGTGGCGCCGGCCGGCTCGATCAGGCGCTGCGCAAGCTGCTCGGCCTCGACGCCAAGCTGCGTCAGTACCGGGACGGCGAGCGGTTCGTACGGGCCGTGGTGGACGAGGTCGGCATGGACGGCTTCAACCGCGTCTGGACCTCCCCGAACACCCTCCCCACCAAGGCCGAGATCCACAAACCGGCGGACTGGGTCGCGAGGGTGCACCGTAGGGCAGAGTCGTAGCGCACGCACGCCAGGAGGCAGGAGAACGCTCACTTCATCACTCGTCTGAGGGACCCTCGGCAACGGGTAGGCGTGCGATGCTCGGGTAACAGCTCGGCTCTGTCACCATCTACATACTTAGCGTGACTGGAGCCCGCGTGGCTCCCGAGGCACCCCCCGAATGAAAGATGGGAAACGGACATGGGTCCCCATCCAGCGGTCGCCGCGATACGCCTGGCGGTTCGCCGCGTACTCAACGACCTCATCAACGACGTCGACCTCCACCCCACACCCCGCCCCGCGCCCGCCGCGTTCGGCCGTCCGCGCGCCGCGCACGGCCAGGCCGCCGGGCCCGACGCGCCCCCCCGCCGGGCGCGTATACACAACAACGCGCCCACCACAC
>NZ_JBEHZD010000937.1:0-1719 GCF_040240285.1 Streptomyces sp. HSW2009
GGCACGCCCCGCGAGCCCCGCCCGGGCGCGGCGTGCCGCCCATGAGCTGGGCGAACTATCGTCGAGAGCGCCCACGGCACGCCCATGTGCCAACCGCCCCTGAGGAGATGTCCGATGCCCGCCGACCACGATCCGAGCGCCCTGGATCTCACCGCGTACCTCGCCCGCATCCAGTGGTCGGGGAAACACGAGGCGACCGCCGACACCCTGCGCTCATTGCACCGCGCCCACCTTCTGCACATCCCCTTCGAGAACGCGGAAGGGGTACTCGGCTCGGCCCCCTCACTGGCCCTCGCCGACGTACAGCGCAAACTCGTCCAGGAGGGCCGCGGCGGCTACTGCTACGAACAGAACAGTCTGCTCGCAACGGCCTTGCGGGCCATGGGATTTGACGTCACCTACCTGGCGGCGCGGGTCCGTACGAACGCACGGGGCGAGCAGACCAGGCCGCGTACGCACATGGTGCTGATGGTCCGGGTACCGGGTTCGGAAACGCCCCATCTCGCCGATGTCGGATTCGGCGCCACCGGGCTCCTGGAAGCCATCCCGCTGGAGGCCGACGCGCCCCGTGCGCGGGGCGCGTGGACGGTGCGTCTGGTGCGCGAGCCGCAGGACGGTCCGGACGACCTGTGGGTGCTGCAACTGAGGCCGACCGGTGGCGCGTGGAGCGATGTCTACGCCTTCACCCGGGAGCCCTTCGAGTTCCCCGACTTCGAGATCGCCAACTGGTACATGGCCACCCACCCCAGGTCCCCGTTCTACGGCCGCCTCTTCGCCGAACAGCCCGGGGTCGATCACCACCTGGCGCTGATCGGCCGCCAACTCATTCACACCCGGGGCGACGGCACCGCGGCACGGCGCGAACTCTCCGACGACACGGAGGTGCTCAACACGCTCGCCACGTCCTTCGGCATCCACCTACCGCCGGGGACGAGGCTGCCGGCCTGACGCGGGCCGGTGGATAGTTGGCGACTGGTGGTGGGTGGGCGACGGCTGGTGGCTGGTGACTGCTGGCTGGCTGATGGGTAGGCGGCGGCTGGGTAGGCGGTGGCTCGTGAGCGGCTGATGGTTGGTGGGCGGCGGACGTCGGCGGCTGGCGGTCGGCAGCGGCTGGCGCTCGGTGGTCTGGCAGACGCCGGACGGGGCTGCGCCATCCCACGAGGGGGCGGGAGCGCGGGCCCACGGGGCGGGGTGCGCGGGCCCGGCAAGGCCGTTGCGCATGCCCCACGGGGCGGAGTGCGCGCGGTTGATCCGCTGACGCGCCCGGCCGCCGTACGCCGTCCGTCCCGGCCCACCCGGACGAGGCGGCTACGCGCGCGCCCGCCCGCGAGGCACGCCACCGACCGCTCCGGCCGTACCCCGCAGTGCCCCACCCGCCGACCCGGCCGCACCTCCCGCCCGGCGGCCCGCCCCGGCCCCGTACGACCATCGCCCGTACGCCCCGACCGGTACGCGCCGTACGCCCGGCGGGACCCGACGCCCGGTGGGCCCCGTACACGCGGTGGGGGCCGTACACGCCGCCGGCCCCATACCCGCCGCGGGCCGGGCCCGCCACGCGCTCCGTACGCACCGTGGGCCGCGTACCCACCACGCCCCGTACGCGCCGCCACTACGCGCCGCCGGCGCGAGCCGCCCCCTCCGCGGAACAGCCCCGGGGCGGGGGGGGGGGGCCCCCCCCCCCCCCCCCCCCCCCCCCCCCCCCCCCCCCCCCCCCCCCCC
>NZ_JBEHZD010000938.1:0-1712 GCF_040240285.1 Streptomyces sp. HSW2009
CCCCCCCGCCCCCCCGGGGGTGTCGCCGGTCCCCCGCGGCGCCCCCGCCCGCCGCCCGCGGCCCGGGGCGCGCCGCCCGCCCCCCCGGGCGCCCCGCCCCCCCCCGCGCGCCCCACGCCCCATGCCTGCCGGTGCGACGGGGCCGTACACCCGTCGCACCGGCATGTGCCGGCGCACCGGCGGACGCCGCCGCTCCCGCCCGTATGCACCAACCCATGGCGCCGGCAGGCGGCGCTGCCTCTGCCCGCTCCCGCCCGTACGCACCAACCTGTCGCACCGGCCCGTGCCGTAGCCCCGGCCGACGCTGCCCCCGGGTCCCCGGCGCATCACCCGACAGGCTGCTCTGCATCGATGTGCAAGGTCACCCCGCCGGGCAGCGCGTGCTCGTGTGCGTACCGCGGCACGCTCCGCGTCCAGCGTAGGAGCCCGGTCACCAGGTGGCGCATCGCCACGAGCCACCACGCGTCCGCAGGCGTCACGTGCGACCGCAGTCGCGACTCCACCAGTTCGTACCGTGCCACCTGGGCGGCGTGCAGTCGGGCCAGTTCGCGGCAGGCGGCCAACTCGGGCACGTCCCGCTCGTCGGCCAGTGAGAAGACCCCGTTGAGCCAGTCGTTGCTCCGGTCCTTGCTGATGCTGTGCAGGTCGTTGTCGATGGTGGCCAGGGTGCGGGCGAGCTGTTGCAACTCTTGTACGTACGGGTCGGTCAGGAAGTCGGGGGACAGTTCGCGGTCCATCGCGTACTCGACGAGGTCCGCCAGCACGTCCACCCCGATGGTCTGGGTGCGCACCGCGAGGTACCCGGCCAGCGGCGGCTGACCGCAGCCCGACCTGGACAGCAGTGCCTCGTCCCCCACTCCGTACATCCATGCCTCGAAGTGCTTGCCGAAGCGGTCGCGCCAGCGCGGGCTCATGGTGCGGCTGAACTCCTGGCCGAGGTCCCACCAGGCGCGCAGTTGGTCGTCCCGGCAGTGTTCGACGGCCAGCGTGCCGGCGAGCGCCCGGCCGGCGGCGGTCTCCCGGCCGTCGATGCCCGCGCCCTCGGCCGCGTCGTCGTACAGGAACCAGCAGCCCAGGAAGTGAACGACGGCGGGGAGGCGGGCGGGGAGCGCGTGGGGCATGGAGTAGGCGATGGCCCGCGCGGCGCCGGTGCTGCGGACCGTGGTCAGGGTGCCGGGTGCGCGCGCCAACCCATGCTCCTTGAGCCAGGACACCAGGTGGTCGTGGAGGGTGGCGCACTGCCCCGGCGTGGGCAGGGCGGTGGCCGGTGGCCACCAGTCCGTGGGATAGGAAAGCTCGATGCGTTGCATCGTGGCCCCTCGTGACGTTCGACGGTGGGATGTCCGACGGCGGTCGGGCGTGCTGTCCGGCGCGGGTGCCGCGCCGACCGGTCGGGCCTGGGGAGCCACGTCGTACGGCCGGCTCCTCCGCTGCCCAGTACAACGGGCGCGCACCGGTGCGGAGAAGTGCCCGGGACCGCGCAGGAGGGCACCGCGGGGGCGTGCGCGGCGGGCGTCGCACGTGCTGGCCGCGCCGGCATGCGCCAGCGCCACCGGGCGCGGGGGAGCGGCCGGTGGCGCCGTGGCGGGCCGGGCACGACGAAGCGGGGCCCCCCCCGGGGGGGGGGGGGGGGGGGGGGGGGGGGGGGGGGGGGGGGGGGGGGGGGGGGGCCGCCCCCCCCGGCGGGGGGGGGGGGGGGGGGGGGGGGGGGG
>NZ_JBEHZD010000939.1:0-1707 GCF_040240285.1 Streptomyces sp. HSW2009
CTCGGCGGTCAGGTCAACGGTACGCGGGCGGCCGGGGGCCGCCGCGGCCCCCCGGCGGCGGCCGCGCCGCGGGCACGCCCGGGCCCGGGGCCACACCGGTCGCGGTGACGCTGGTGCCACACGCGCCGCAGAAGTTGTCCTCCGAGTCAAGCGGCTCCGCACAGCTCGGGCAGGCTGACAGCCGAGGCTTCTGCGACATCGATCACACCCACGTCCTGGGGCGGAGGCGGTTGGCCCGCTCCACCAGTTCGATCCTTTCCTCGCCCCGCTGCGCGAGCCGGGCGAGTACCCGATACGAGCGTTCCAGACCGAAGCGCAGCCCGCGCTCGTCCAGGCGGCTGCCGAGCAGCGAAGGTCGGGTTCCCGCCGCCGCTCCGGGTCCGGCGGCCTGCGGGGTTCCGCTGCCGCTGGAGAGTACCCAGTCGAGCGCGCTGCCGAGCACCTCGGTGTGCAGCCGCTCGCGCCGCACGGCGTCAAGTCCGAAGTCGGCAAGGCGTTCCACCTGCTCGGCGGCGGCGGTCAGCTCGGCGAGTCGCTGCGCGGGCCCGCCACCGCCCGCACCGCCGCCCCCGGCGCTGCTGGATTCCGCACCGCTGCCACGCGCACCGCCCCCTCCCGCGCCGGCCCCGGCGCCGCCGTTCTGCGGGGCGTCGTCCTGCCGCAGCCGGGCCCGCACGGCGGCCACCCGGGCCGCCGTGTAGTGGATCGAGCTCTCGGGCACCGACTCCAGGGCCGCCACGGCCCCGGCCCGGTCGCCGCTGGTGAACCGCACCCGGGCCAGTCCGAACGCGGTGCTCACGAAGCCCGGGTCGGTCGCCCACACGAGGTGGTAGTACGCGGCGGCGTTGTCGAGCTGGTCCAGCACCTCGGCGCACAGGCCGAGCGCCACCTTGGGCGCCGGCTCGCCGGGGAAGGCGTCGTAGACGGCGTCGAAGGAGCGCGCGGCGGTCCCGTGGTCGCCGCTGACCAGCGCCTGGAGCCCGCGGTACCAGACGATCCGCCAGTCGTCCTGGTGCCGTGCCTCCAGTGCGTCCAGCGCCTCGTCCACCGCCAGGTCGCGCCCCCGCTCCAGGTCGACGCGGACCCGGCGCAGCCGTAGCTCGGTCGAGTCGGTGGGGGCCGCGGCGAGCGCGACGGACAGTTCGGCCGGGGCCGCGGCCAGCAGCGTGGCCAGGAAGCCGGCGTTGGCGTCGCCCGGGTCCACGTGCGGCACCGGCAGCGCGAGCACCGCGGCCCGTACGTCCAGCGCCGCCACCGCCCGGCCCGCGCCACCCGCCGACGCACCGCCCGGTACCGGCCCGCCGGCGGCTCCCGCCCCGGTCCCGCCCGCGCCCGCGGTGGCCGAAGCTGTCCCCGAAAGCGGTACGCCCCCCGGGTGGGGTGAAGGTTGACCGGGCACCGCGGGCACTCCACTGCCGGCCCCACCGGCGCCGCCGGGCCCACCACCGGAACCACCGGACACGGCGCCCGCCGCACGGGCCCGCCGGCCGCGCCGTGGCCCGCCGTGCGCGCCGAGCCAGCCCGGCTCCGCCTCCTCCACGAACACCTGGGTGTCCACGGCCCGCACCTCGGGCCCGAAGAACGTGGAGAGCGCCGGCCCCGGCCCGCCCCCCCGGGGCGCCCCCCCCCCCCCCCGCCCCCCGGGGAGCGTGTCCGCCCAATAGGCCGCCGCCGCGTACCCCCCCCCCGGGTCCGGAGGGGTTGCCC
>NZ_JBEHZD010000094.1:0-18766 GCF_040240285.1 Streptomyces sp. HSW2009
GGGGGGGGGGGGGGGGGGGGGGGGGGGGCCCCGGGGGGGGCGGGCCCCCCCCCCCCCCCGCCCCCGCCCCCCCGGGGCGCCGCGGCCCCCCCCCCCCCCGAACTCCGACCCGCCGTCTCCTCACCCCCCCCGCCCGGGAGGGCGCCGTCCACCGACCGGTGGACCCCAGGTTCCACCGGTCGCTGCTGCCGCCGGCAACCCCCCGCCGACCAGCATCAAAGGCATGAAGAATCTCTCTGTTCGGATGGCGGGGTGGAGCGCAGGGCACCCCTGGCGGGCGGTGGCCGGCTGGCTCGTGTTCGTGGTGCTGTGCCTGGGGGCGGGGATCGCGGTCGGGAGCAATCCGGCCGCGTCCGAGGACTTCCGCATCGGCGAGGCGGGCCGGGGCGAGGCGTTGGCCGCCGACGGCGGGTTGCAGCAGCGGCCCGTGGAACACGTACTGATCACCTCACGGAGCGGCCCGCTGGCGCGGGACGCGGCGGACGCGGCGGCCCGGGAGGTGGTGACGCGGATGCGCGCACTGCCCGAGGTGCGCACGGTCGCGGACCCGGTGCGCGCCGCGGACGGGTCGGCGGTCCGGGTGCGGGTCACCATGGAGGGGCCCGAACTCGACGGCAAGAAGCACGTCGATCCGCTGCTCGCGCAGACCGCGGCGGTGCAGGAGCGCCACCCCGATCTGCGCGTCGAGGAGACCGGTTCGCCCTCGATCGGCAAGGGCGTGGACAAGCTGCGCGGCGACGACCTGGCCCGTACGGAGCTGATCGCGCTGCCGGTCACCCTCGTCACGCTGCTGCTGGTGTTCGCCTCGGTGGCGATGGCGCTGGTGCCGCTGCTCCTCGCGCTGACCTCGATCGCCGCCTCCATCGGCCTGTCGATGCTGGCCTCGCACGCCTTCCCCGACGCGGGCATCGGCACCAACGTCATCCTGCTCATCGGGCTCGCCGTCGGCGTGGACTACACGCTCTTCTACCTCAAGCGCGAACGCGAGGAACGGGCCCGCGCGGGCGGCAGCCTCTCGCCGCGGGCCGTGGTGGAGTTGGCCGCAGCCACCTCCGGGCGGGCCGTCGTCCTCTCCGGCCTCGCCGTCGCCGCCTCCTCCGCGACGCTCTTCCTCGTCGACGACGTCATCTTCTCCTCGATCGCGGTCGGCGCCGTCGTCGTCACCCTGGTCGCCGTGGTCAGCTCGCGGACCGTCCTGCCGGCCCTGCTGGCACTGCTCGGCGCCCGCGCCGAACGCCGCGCCCAGCGCCGGATCGCCCGCGGCAAGACCGCCACCCGCACCGGGCGGCAGCGCCGTACGGGACCGGGCCGGGCCACCACCGCGGTACTGGCCGTGGTGGCCAAGCGGCCCGCGGTGGCCCTTGCCGCCACCGTCGCCGCGCTGCTGGCACTGGCCGCCCCCGCGCTCAGCTTGAACCTCACCGACCTGGGCCGTGAGACGCACTCCAGGTCCATCACCGCCATGCAGGGCTACGACCGGCTGACCGCCGCCTTCCCCGAGCTCAAGGCCATGCACCAGGTGGTGGTGCGGGCGGACGCGGAGCGCGCCCCCGCCGTCAGGAAGGCGCTGCGCGACCTGGCCCGCGACGTCGCGGACGACCCGCGGCTGAACGGCCAGAGCTCCCTGGCCACCTCCGCGGACGGGCGGGTCAGCCTGCTCCAACTCCAGGTCCCGCACTACGTCAGCGCCGACGCGGCCAAGGACTCGCTGCGCTCGATCCGTACCGAGCACGTGCCGGCCACCGTCGGCCGGGTCGCCGGCGTGGAGGTCGCGGTCACCGGCGACGTCGCCAGGTACGCCGACTACCCCACCCACCAGAAGGAGAAGCTGCCGCTGGTCATCGTCGCGCTGCTGGTGGTGACGTTCGCGATGACGGTGTGGGCGTTCCGCTCCGTGGTGCTCGGCCTGGTGGGCGTGGTGCTGAACCTGCTGTCGGCCGCCGCGTCGATGGGCGTGCTGGTCCTCACCTTCCAACACTCCTGGGCCGAGGGCCTGCTCGACTACGAGTCCACCGGCTCGATCGGCTCCCGGGTGCCGCTGTTCCTGCTGGTGATCCTCTTCGGACTGTCCATGGACTACCAGGTGTTCGTGGTCAGCCGGATCAGGGAGGCGGTGCTGGCCGGGACCCCGACCCGGCAGGCCGTCATCGAGGGCATCGGCCGCTCGGCGACCGTGGTGACCAGCGCGGCCGTGGTCATGGTGACGGTCTTCGCCAGCTTCGTCGGCCTGCACCTGATGGAGATGAAGCAGATCGGCTACGTGCTGGCGGTCGCCGTACTCCTGGACGCGTTCGTCATCCGGATGCTGCTACTGCCGGCGCTGATGCTGCTGCTCGGCGAGGCCAACTGGTGGCCGTCGCGCACCGCGCGCAGGCCCAAGGCCCCGGCGGAACCACTGCCGGGCGCCCGCCCGCAGCAGGCCACCGACGACCTGGGAACCGTAGGCTGACCAGCATGGTCCCGCTGCCGCAGCCCGCCGACTGGTTCCTCGCCGTGCGGTTCCACCTCTGGTACGGCATCGTCTGGTTGCTCTTCGGGCTCGGCCCGGTCGCCCTGGCGGTGCGGGCCGCCGGGCCGGCCAGGCTGTGGACGGCGGTCGCGCTGCTGGCCCTGCTGGCCGCGGGCGACGGGGGCCTGCTCGCGCTGCGCAGCCGCCCGGTGCTGAGCGCCCGGGTACTGCTGATCGGCACCGCACTGCTGGTCGGGGCCGTCTCGTACGTGCTGGAGGGCGCCGCCGCGCTGTACGTGGTGGCGCTCCCGCAGTTCTGGGTCTTCGCGGACGGGCCGCGCGCCGCGATCAGGCTGAGCGGCTTCGCGGCGCTGGTCACCGCGCTGGCCGGGGTGCTGCCGCAGGGCTGGAGCCCGAACCTGCTCAGCGGCAACTTCCTCGCCACCCTCATCGGCTACGCGGCCGGTGTCGGGCTCGGCCTGCTGGCCTACCGCTTCATCGGCCTCACCCGGGCCAGGGCCGACGCGCTCGCCGCGGAACTCGCGCAGGCACAGGCCAGATTGGCCGAGGCGCACCAGCGGCAGGGCGCCGCCGACGAACGCGAACGCCTCGCCCGCGACATCCACGACACCCTCGCCCAGGGCTTCGCCTCGATCATCGTGCGGGCGGAGGCGGCGCGCTCGGGCCTGACCACCGACCCGGAGCGCAGCGCCCGACAACTCCGCTCCATCGAGCAGACGGCCCGCGAGAACCTCACCGAGGCCCGGGCGCTGGTGAGTTCGGCCCCCGGGCACGGCGTCGCGCCCGGTTCGCTGGCCGACGCGCTGCGCCGCACCCTGGACCGGTTCGCGCAGGACACCGGGCTCGCGGTGGCGGCGGAACTGCCGGAGGTGGCCTGCGACCAGCGGGCCAGGATCGCCCTGCTGCGCTGCGCCCAGGAGTCGCTGGCCAACGTCCGCAAGCACGCCGGGGCGACCACGGTCGGCGTGGTCCTCGCGCACCATCCGTACGGGGTCGAACTGGAACTGACCGACGACGGCCGCGGCTTCGTGGTGGCCACCGCCGAGGGCTTCGGCCTGGACGGCATGCGCCGCCGGCTCGCCGAACTCGGCGGCGAACTCCAGGTGACCAGCTCGCTCGGCGACGGCACCCGCGTCCTCGCGACCGTCCCCACGGCCGATCAGGGGGCGGCGGGGGAGGTGGAGGACGAGCGAGTTGGCGGGTCGGATGCGGCGGGTGGCCGTGGCGTACGGGGTGAGTAGGCGGCGTACGACGGAGATGACGTAGACGACTGACACGTACAGGCACCTACAGACACCTACAGACACGACGGATACGGCTGGTAGGAGGGGAGCGCGGGATGGTGGCCAGGACGGGTGGGGCAGCCGGGGAGGTGGGGGCCGGGGGTGCGAGTGGGCGGCGCATCCGGGTCCTGGTGGTGGACGACCACACGGTGATGCGGGCGGGCGTGATCGCCCTGTTGGCGCCGGAGCCCGGGGTCGAGGTCGTCGGCGAGGCGGCGGACGGCGCCGAGGCGGTCGAGCAGGTGCGGGCCCTGGAGCCCGATGTGGCCCTGCTCGACCTGCGGATGCCGCGGATGGACGGCGTGACGGCGACTGAGCGGATCATCGCCGGTGGGGCGCACACCCGGGTGCTGATCCTCACCACGTACGACACCGATGTGGAGATCGAGCGGGCGGTGGAGGCGGGCGCCGTCGGCTACCTGCTCAAGGACGCGTCGCGGGAACAGTTGGTCGCCGCGATCGAGTCCGCGGCCCGCGGCGAGACGGTCCTCGCGCCCCGGGTGGCCCAGCGGCTGGTCGCCAGGATGCGCCGGCCGGTCCAGGCCGCGCTGACCGGCCGCGAGGTGGAGGTGCTGGGCGCGGTGGCCGACGGCCTGTCCAACGCCGAGATCGGCCGCCGGCTGGTCATCGGCGAGGCGACCGTGAAGACCCATCTGCTGCGCATCTTCGCCAAGTTGGACGTGAGCGACCGCACGCACGCGGTGGTGGTGGCGATGGACCGCGGGCTGCTGGTCCGACCGGACGCGGGGGGTACGGGCCGGGGCTGAGGGGGAGTGCCGGGGCGTGGTGCCGTAACTCCCGCGGCGCGGCTGCGGAGGCGGCGAGCCCCGCGCAGCCGGCCGCCGGTCAGTCCTCCTGCGGTGACGTGGAGAGCACCTTGCCCTGCGGGCTGGCCTTCAGATAGCCGGAGCCGTACGCGTCGGAGAGGTAGACGCTCATGGTCGGGCCGTCGTTGAACGCCTGTGACGCGGGGCTGACGACGAGGTAGCGGCTGGTGGGGTGCTCGACGCCGAGCGTACGGTCCGCCGTGCGCAGCAGCCCGGGCACCGCGTCCCAGTCGAAGCCGTTCAGGTCGACCGGGGTCGCCGGGTCCGACTTGGTCCCGCCGGCACCTTCCCGGGTGGCGGACTCCCCGCCGCGGTAGGTGAACCGGTCGTACTTCTTGCTGCTGCCCTTCACCAACGCCTCGGCCGAGATGTGTTCGGGGTAGACCACGAGCTGGATGACCTGGCTGCCACCCATCACGGGCCGCAGCTTGTCGATGGCCTGCCGGATGCCGTCCGGGGTCAACAGGTCGACCTTTTCGGGCAGATCCGCCGAGGTGGGCGCCGACGGCTGGTTCGCGGTGCCGGGCCCCGGTTCGGTGGGCGCCCCGCTTTGGCTGGACCGCGCGCCCGGGTCGGGCGTCTCGCCCCCGCTGTCGCCCGGCGCCGGCAGCAGCCACCACAGCAGGACGCCGGTCAGGGCCGCGCCGGAGACCGCGAGGGTGATGGCGAGGGTACGGTTCCGGCGCACCCGGCGCCGCGCGTCGGCCGGATCGGGCGCCCCGGCCCCCGCCCCGATCCGGAACCGCCCGGCATCGGCCGCCGCACTCCGCCCGCTGCCGCGGGTGCCTCCCGTACCACCTGCGGCTCCGGTACCGGCCGTGCTCCCTGTACTGGCCGCGCCTCCCGTACCGGCCGCTCCGTACGCGCGCCCGCTGGCAGCCGCACCCGCCGCGGGCCGCGAAGCCGCGGAACCGGTGCCCGGGCTCGTGCCTGCGCCCGGGCTCGTGCCCGCACGGGGCCGTGCGGTGCCGGCCGCGCCCGCCGCGCCACCCGTACCGGCCGCGCCCGCCGAACCGCCGTTACGGGACGAGCCGTTCGCGCCCGAGCCGCCCGCGCTTCCGGAGCCACCCGGTGCGTCCGATATGCCTGACGTACCCGACGTGCCCGACGTACCCGACGTACCCGACGTACCCGACGCGCCCGCGGCGTACGGCCCCGGCGGGGTCGGTGGGGCGAGGTGGAAGGAGGTGGGGGCGGGCTCGCCGGCCGGCCGGTCCGCCACGGCCGGCGCAGCCGCCCCGCCGGCCCCGTCCGTCGCCCTGAGGTACCCGCCCGGCGCGCCCCCTGCCACTGTGACGTGTGCCACCCGGAACTGGCGAGAACCGGCCCTGGTGTTCTTGGTTACTGGCGAGTTAGGCTCCCCGGCACGAGCAGCACCCCTGCTCTGGCGGCCTGGTGACGCAGCCGCCATCCAGTGCAGTCGGTTCGGTGTTTTCGGCGTGTGGCGCGGCCCCGGGACAGGGCCTTCGCCGCCCGCCGCCACGGTCCCTGTGGGCACGGTTGCCCGCCGGGGGCCGCGCAACTCCTCAGTCGTCACCTCTCCCCGCGGCACGAGGCGGGGAACACCCCTGGAGTCTCGCGATGGACGTTCTCTCCACCCTCCCCACCCCTGAACCGCTGCCCCTGCACGCCGTGGCCGTCGTCGGCCTCGGCACCATGGGCGCCGGCATCGCGGAGGTGTTGGCCTGTGCGGGTCACCCCGTCATCGGGATCGACACCTCGGACGTCGCCGCCCGGCGGGCCGTTGCGGCGCTCGCCGCCTCCACCGCGCGGGCCGTGCGGCGCGGGCGGATCACCGAGCGGCAACGCCTGGACGCGCTCGCCAGGTTCCGTACCGCACCCGACCTGAGGGCCGCGGCCGATGCCGACCTGGTGATCGAGGTGGTGCCGGAGGACTACGCCACCAAGCACGCGGTGTTCACCGCGCTCGATGCGGTGGTGCGTACCGACACGATCCTGGCGACCGGCACCAACGCCCTGTCCGTGACCCGGCTCGCGGCCGATTCCGCCCACCCCGAACGCGTCCTGGGCCTGCACTTCTTCAACCCGGCCCCGGCCATGAAACTGGTCGAGGTGGTCTCGTCGGTGCTGACCGCGCCGGTGGCCGTCGCCTCGGTCACGGCGCTGGCGCGGGAGCTCGGCAAGGAGCCGGTCCCGGTCGGCGACCGGCCCGGGTTCGTCGCCGACGGGTTGCTGTTCGGCTACCTCAACCAGGCCGCGGCGATGTACGAGGCGAAGTACGCGTCCCGGGAGGACATCGACGCGGCGATGCGGCTTGGCTGCGGGTTGCCGATGGGGCCGCTCGCACTGCTCGACCTGATCGGCGTGGACACCGCCCGTACCGTCCTGGAGGCGATGTACGCGGCCGCGCACGACCGGCTGCACGCGCCCGCGCCCGTACTCGGCCAGCTCAGCGCGGCGGGGCTGACGGGGCGCAAGACGGGCCGCGGCTTCTACACCTACCAGGAGCCGGGCAGCGAGGTGGTGGTCCCGGACGCCGAGACGCCGAACGCCCGGACGTCGAACGCCCCCCAGGCGCCCGAGGTCCAGACACCCGCCGCCCAGACGTCCGGCGCCCAAACCCCCTACGCCGAGGCGCCCGTGGCCGGCGGAGGCCCGGCCCCGGTGCGCACCGTGGGCGTGGCCGGCTCCGGCACCATGGCCAGCGGCATCGCCGAGGTGTTCGCCGTCGGCGGGTACGCCGTGGTGCTCGCCGGGCGCGAGGCGGCGAAGGCCGAGCGGGCGAAGGCGCGGATCGCGAAGTCGCTGGGCCGCTCCGTGGCCAGGGGCCGGCTGACCGAAGCGGCCAGGGACGCGGCGCTGGCCCGGATCACCACCAGCGGGTCGCTCGCGGCGTTCGCCGACGTGGAGCTCGCGGTGGAGGCGGTCGCCGAGGACCTGACGGTCAAACAGCGGCTCTTCCACATGCTGGACGAGGTGTGCAAGCCGGGCGCGGTGCTGGCCACCACGACCTCCTCGCTGCCGGTCATCTCCTGCGCCCGGGCGACGTCCCGCCCGCAGGACGTGGTCGGCATGCACTTCTTCAACCCGGCGCCGGCGATGAAGCTGGTGGAGGTGGTGCGTACGGTGCTGACCTGCGACGCCGCGCACGCCACCGTGCGGCGGGTCTGCCACCAGGTGGGCAAGCACCCGGTGGACTGCGGGGACCGGGCCGGGTTCATCGTGAACGCGTTGCTGTTCCCCTACCTCAACAACGCCGTGAAGATGGTGCAGGAGCACTATGCGAGCCCGGACGACATCGACGCCGCGATGAAGCTCGGCGGCGGCTATCCGATGGGCCCCTTCGAACTGCTCGACGTGGTCGGCCTCGACGTGTCGCTGGCCATCGAGAAGGTGCTGCACCAGGCGTTCCGCGAGCCGGGCCTCGCGCCCGCGCCGCTGCTGGAACACCTGGTCGCGGCGGGCTGCCTGGGCCGCAAGACGGGCCGCGGCTTCCGCGAGCATGCACGGGCCTGAGCCGGCCGGCGCTCCGCGCGTAGCCGGCGGACAGCGGACCGGCACTCCCCACGCGGCGGCGGCCGACGGCAGCCCGGGCGCGGGACGGACACCGTCCCCGCACCCGCGGCCCTGGCCCCCGCCGGTGCCCGGGGCCGGGTGGGGCGGGCTGCTGGAACCGCCGGGCGCCGCGGCCCGGGACGGGCCCCGGGCCCGGGGCGCTGACCTGCCTTGGGGAAAAATGCAGTACGTTCCCCCCATGGCCCAGCCCGTAAAGTCCGCCCGTAACCAGCAAGCCACCGCAGGCAAGACGTCCGACGGCACCGAGAGCGCCAGCAGCCGTCGCGCCGCCGCGCAACGGCTGACCATGCGTCGCAAGCTCGCGGCTGCCGCCATGGACCTCTTCGCGGCCAAGGGGTACGAGGCGACGACGGTCGACGAGATCGCGGCCAGGGCGGGCGTCGCCCGCCGGACCTTCTTCCGGCACTTCCGCTCCAAGGAAGAGGCCATCTTCCCGGACCACGACGACACGCTGGTACGGGCCGAGGCCGTGCTGGAGGCCGCGCCCGCGCACGAGCACCCGCTCGACACCGTGTGCCGCGGCATCAAGGAGGTCATGCGGATGTACGCCGCCGACCCCGAGGTGTCGGTGGCCCGCTACCGGCTCACCCGCGAGGTGCCGACGCTGCGCGAGGCGGAGATCGCCTCAGTCGCCCGGTACGAGCGGCTGTTCACCCGCTATCTGCTCGGCCACTTCGACGAGACGGCACACCGGGACGGCAACGACGACCCGCTGTTGGCCGAGGTCGCCGCGTCCGCCGTGGTCACCGCGCACAACCACGTGCTGCGGCGGTGGCTGCGGGCCAACGGCGACGGCGATGTGGAGGCGCAGCTCGACCACGCCTTCGCCATCGTGCGCAAGACGTTCGGCACCGGCTTCCGGGCCTACCGGCCCACCGACGAGCGGCCCGCCGCGCTGGTCTCGGCCAGCGGTGAGGTGCTGGTCGCGGTGGCGCGCACGGACGCGCCGCTGTCCGAGGTGATGCGCGCCATCGAGCGGGCGATCCCGCAGCGCTGACCGCTTGTTGGACACCCCGGCCGAACGGTCCGCCCACCTGCGGGGATGACCTCGGCCCGTACGCGCCGCCACGCGCGGGCCCGTACGCGCGCGTGGCCCCGTACATGAGGCGGGCGCGTACGCGTAAGCCCGTACGCACACGGCCCGTCAGCACAGGGCCCGTACGCACACGGCCCGTACGCACACGGCCCGTACGCACAGGGCGCCGTCACCGAACGAACCGATCCGCTCGCCGCACGCAACGGCCGCCCCGCCCGGGGCGGCCGTTCTTGCTCATGCGTGCATCGAGGATGACAACTGAGAGAAATTGTTGGCACCCAGTGTCTTGTCGCATGGCACGCGGTGCCATACGTTGAGGTTGTCCGAGCGGCCGGCGCGTAGCAGAAGTCTCGCGTGTCGGCTGTCCCCGCACCGTCGTTGCGCGCCCGGACGCCTGCGTCACAGGCACCTTCGTCCCGCCCGGCCCAGCGGCACCCCACCACCAGCGGGGGCCGAGCCCGACGGGACCCCGCACCGCCCTGCGCCAGCACGCCGAACCGACGGCACGCATCCGCAACCCCAGCGCACCAGCACCAGCACATATCCGCACATCCCCATATCCGCATATCCGCACTCCCTGCACTGACCGCAGCGTTCCCCCAAGCGTCCCCAAGCGCTCGCCGGAGGCCCATCGATGAACGAAATCCTGGATGCGATCCTCGCCCCGGACAGCACGCCCGCGGACTTCGCCGCCCTGCCGCTGCCCTCCTCGTACCGCGCGGTGACCGTCCACAGGGACGAGGCCGAGATGTTCGACGGGCTGCCCAGCCGGGAGAAGGACCCGCGCAAGTCGCTGCACGTGGAAGAGGTGGCGGTGCCCGAACTCGGCCCCGGGGAAGCGCTGGTCGCGGTCATGGCCAGCTCGGTCAACTACAACTCCGTGTGGACCTCGATCTTCGAGCCCGTCTCGACCTTCGCCTTCCTTGAGCGGTACGGGCGGCTCTCACCGCTCGCCAAGCGGCACGACCTGCCGTACCACGTCATCGGCTCGGACCTGGCGGGGGTGGTGCTGCGCACCGGGCCCGGCGTCAACGCCTGGCGGCCGGGCGACGAGGTGGTCGCGCACTGCCTGTCGGTCGAGTTGGAGTCGGCGGACGGCCACGACGACACCATGCTCGACCCGGAACAGCGCATCTGGGGCTTCGAGACCAACTTCGGCGGCCTCGCCGAACTCGCCCTGGTCAAGTCCAACCAGCTCATGCCGAAGCCGGGGCACCTCAGTTGGGAGGAGGCCGCGGCGCCCGGGCTCGTCAACTCCACCGCGTACCGGCAGTTGGTATCGCGCAACGGGGCCGGCCTCAAGCAGGGCGACAACGTGCTGATCTGGGGCGCCAGCGGGGGCCTCGGCTCGTACGCCACGCAGTTCGCGCTGGCCGGCGGGGCCACCCCGATCTGTGTGGTCTCCAGTGCGCAGAAGGCCGAGATCTGCCGGCGGATGGGCGCCGAGGCGATCATCGACCGCAGCGCGGAGGGCTACCGGTTCTGGAAGGACGAACGGGCCCAGGACCCGCGCGAGTGGAAGCGGTTCGGCAAGCGCATCCGCGAACTGACCGGCGGCGAGGACGTGGACATCGTCTTCGAGCACCCCGGCCGCGACACCTTCGGCGCCTCCGTCTACGTCACCCGCAAGGGCGGCACCATCGTGACCTGCGCCTCCACCTCCGGCTACACCCACGAGTACGACAACCGCTATCTGTGGATGTCGCTCAAGAAGATCGTCGGCTCGCACTTCGCCAACTACCGCGAGGCGTGGGAGGCCAACCGGCTGGTCGCCAAGGGGAAGATCCACCCCACCCTGTCGAAGACCTACCGCCTGCACGAGACCGGCCAGGCCGCGTACGACGTACACCGCAACCTGCACCAGGGCAAGGTCGGCGTCCTGGCCCTCGCCCCCGAAGAGGGCCTGGGAATCCGGAACGAAGAGCTGCGCTCCCAGCACATCGACGCTATTAATCGTTTCCGCGACGCGTAGCGGAGTGGAAGATCAACCGCAGTCGCGACGCGTAGCGGAGTGGACAGACGGACGCAGCCGCGACACGGAGCGGGTCGGCACCGACCGGAGCGACCCGCCAGACTCACCAGACTCTTCGAACGGTTGAGGTACAGACCCATATGACTGAGCGTCACAAGGATCGTCCGTGGCTGATGCGGACGTACGCCGGGCACTCCACCGCCGAGGCGTCCAACGCGCTGTACCGGCGCAATCTCGCCAAGGGGCAGACCGGCCTCTCGGTCGCGTTCGACCTGCCGACCCAGACCGGGTACGACCCCGATCACGTGCTGGCCCGTGGCGAGGTGGGCCGGGTCGGGGTGCCGGTGTCCCATCTGGGGGACGTGCGGCGGCTGTTCCAGGACATACCGCTGGAGCGGACCAACACCTCCATGACCATCAACGCGACGGCGATGTGGCTGCTGGCGCTCTACCAGGTGGTGGCCGAGGAGCAGGGCGCGGACCTCGCCCAGTTGGCCGGCACCACGCAGAACGACATCGTCAAGGAGTACCTGTCGCGCGGCACGCACGTCTTCCCGCCGGGCCCGAGCCTGCGGCTGACCACCGACACGATCACGTACACGGTCAACCACCTCCCCAAGTGGAACCCGATCAACATCTGTAGCTACCACCTCCAGGAGGCCGGGGCGACCCCGGTGCAGGAGATCGCGTACGCCATGAGCACGGCCGTCGCCGTCCTGGACGCCGTACGCGATTCGGGGCAGGTGCCGCAGGAGCGGTTCGGCGATGTGGTCGGCCGCATCTCGTTCTTCGTCAACGCGGGCGTACGGTTCATCGAGGAGATGTGCAAGATGCGCGCCTTCGGGCGCATCTGGGACCAGATCACGCACCAGCGGTACGGGGTGCAGGAGCCCAAGCAGCGCCGGTTCCGCTACGGCGTGCAGGTCAACTCGCTCGGCCTGACCGAGGCGCAGCCCGAGAACAACGTCCAGCGGATCGTCCTGGAGATGCTCGCCGTCACCCTCTCCAAGGACGCCCGCGCCCGGGCCGTACAGCTCCCGGCCTGGAACGAGGCGCTCGGCCTGCCCCGGCCCTGGGACCAGCAGTGGTCGCTGCGCATCCAGCAGGTCCTGGCGCACGAGAGCGACCTGTTGGAGTACGCGGACATCTTCGCCGGGTCGCACGTCATCGAGGCGAAGGTGGCCGCCCTCACCGCCGACGCACTGGCCGAGATGGCGCGCATCGAGGAGATGGGCGGGGCGATGGCCGCCGTCGAGTCCGGCTACCTCAAGTCGCAGTTGGTCGCCTCGCACGCGGAGCGGCGGGCCAGGATCGAGGCGGGCGACGAACGAATCGTGGGCGTCAACTGCTTCACCACCACCGAGCCGAGCCCGCTGACCGCCGATCTCGACACCGCGATCATGACGGTGGACCCGGCGAACGAGGCCAAGGTGGTGTCCGCGCTGCACCGTTGGCAGGAGGACCGCGACGAGGCCCGCGCGCAGGAGGCGCTGGCCGCGCTGAAGGCCGCGGCGGCCGGCAGCGACAACCTGATGGGGCCGACCCTGGCCTGCGTGCGGGCGGGGGTGACCACCGGCGAGTGGTCGTGGGCGCTGCGCGAGGTGTTCGGCGAGTACCGCGCGCCGACCGGGGTGAGCGGCGCCCCGCTCGCGCTGTCGGCCGAACCTGGCAGCACGCTGGCCGCGGTGCGCGACAAGGTCGCCAAGACGGCGGCCGACCTCGGCGTCGGCAAGTTGCGGCTGCTGGTCGGCAAGCCCGGCCTCGACGGGCACAGCAACGGTGCGGAACAGATCGCCGTACGGGCCAGGGACGCCGGCTTCGAAGTGGTCTACCAGGGCATCAGGCTCACGCCCGAGCAGATCGTGGCGGCGGCCGTCGCGGAGGACGTGCACTGCGTCGGCCTGTCGATCCTGTCCGGGTCACACGCCGCGCTGGTGCCGGACGTGCTCGACAGGTTGCGTGCGGCCGGGGCCGGCGGCAGCGTCCCCGGGGCTGCGCCGTTCGACGGCGGTGCGGCTGGCGTCGGGGCGTCCGGCGCGGGTACGGCTGACGTCGGCGCGGCCGGTGCCGACCCTCGTACCGCCGCCGACCCCGCCCCCGGCACCGAACCCAGCGCCACCCCCGGGACCGCTACCGAACCCGGCTCCGCCCCCGACCCCCGTGCCGCCGGTTCCGGCGATTCGGTGGACGCTCCCATTCCGGTGGTCGTCGGTGGGATCATCCCGGCGGCGGACGCCCGTGCGCTGCGCGCCGCGGGCGTGGCAGCCGTCTTCACGCCGAAGGACTTCGGCATCACCGAGATCATCGGCCGTATCGTCGATGAGATCCGCACAGCGAACCAGCTCGACCCCTTGGAGGCCACCGCATGATCGCCCGCCCGTCCGCGTCGTCCGCAGGCCGGCTGCGCCCGCGCCGCTCCTGCCTCGCCGTGCCAGGCAGCAACCCCCGGTTCCTGGAGAAGGCCCAGGGGCTCCCCGCCGACCAGGTGTTCCTGGACCTGGAGGACGCGTGCGCGCCGCTGGCCAAGGAGGCCGCGCGGCACGCCATCGTGCACGCGCTGAACAGCGGCGACTGGAGCGGCAAGACCCGGGTGGTGCGGGTCAACGACTGGACCACGCACTGGACGTACCGGGACGTCATCACCGTGGTGGAGGGCGCCGGGCCGAACCTGGACTGCATCATGCTGCCCAAGGTGCAGGACGCCCAGCAGATCGTGGCGCTGGACCTGTTGCTCACCCAGATCGAGCAGACGATGGGCTTCACGGTGGGCCGGATCGGCATCGAGGCGCAGATCGAGAACGCCAAGGGTCTGGTGAACGTGGACGAGATCGCCGCCGCCTCGCCCCGCATGGAGACCATCGTCTTCGGCCCGGCCGACTTCATGGCCTCCATCAACATGAAGTCGCTGGTGGTGGGCGAGCAGCCGCCGGGCTACCCGGCCGACGCGTACCACTACATCCTGATGCGGATTCTGATGGCGGCCAGGGCGCACGACCTCCAGGCCATCGACGGCCCGTACTTGCAGATCAAGAACGTGGACGGGTTCCGTGCGGTGGCCGGGCGGGCCGCGGCGCTCGGCTTCGACGGCAAGTGGGTGCTGCACCCGGGGCAGATCGATGCCGCCAACGAGGTGTTCTCGCCCTCCCAGGAGGACTTCGACCACGCCGAACTGATCCTGGACGCGTACGCGTGGTCCACCTCGGAGGCCGGCGGCAAGAAGGGCTCGGCGATGCTCGGCGACGAGATGATCGACGAGGCCAGCCGCAAGATGGCGCTGGTGATCGCGGGCAAGGGCCGGGCCGCCGGCCTGCACCGCACCAGCAAGTTCGAGCCGCCGACCGGCTGAGCCCGGCGGCCCGCCGCAGGCCGAGTAGGGGCGTCCGGCCACCCCGTCGCGCTCGGGCGGGGCGTCCGCCGAGCTCGCCCCGGGCCCAGCAGAGGCGCCCGGCCGCCCCGTTGCACCCGGTAGGGGTGGCCGGCCGTCCGCCGCGCACCCCTACCGCGTACCCCACGCCCCATCAGACCGCAGCACGCCGGGCCGCCTCGGCCCGGGTGCCATCCGGAGGGACAGCAACCATGCAGTTCGGCCGCACCTACGAGGAGTTCACGGTCGGTGAGGTGTACCAGCACTGGCCGGGCAAGACCATCACCGAGTACGACGACCACCTGTTCTGTCTGCTCACCATGAACCACCACCCGCTGCACCTCGACGCGCACTACGCGGAGCAGACCACCGACTTCGGCAAGAACGTGGTGGTCGGCAACTACGTCTACTCGCTGTTGCTCGGCATGTCCGTGCCCGACGTGTCCGGCAAGGCCATCGCCAACCTGGAGGTCGAGTCGCTGCGGCACGTGGCGCCGACCTTCCACGGCGACACGCTGTACGGCCAGACCGAGGTGTTGGACAAGACCCCGTCGCGGTCCAAGCCGGACCGCGGCATCGTCTCGGTGGAGACCAAGGGCTACACCCAGGACGGCACCCTGGTCTGCGTGTTCCGGCGCAAGGTGATGGTGCCCAACGCCACGTACGTCGCGGAGCGCGGCGGCGAGCAGCCCGGCCGGCCGGTCCTGCGCGAACCCGGCAGACCCAGCGAACCCGGCAAGCCCGGCCGTCCCGAGAAGCCCAACGAGCCGAGCGGGCCCCGCGAGCCGGGCGGACCCGCCAAGTCCGGCCCGCCCGAGGGGACGGACACGCCCGCCGCCCCGGCCCCCGTGAAGTGAGGAACAGCGATGAGCCGACTCGCCCAGACCGATGGCCTCACCGAAATCCAGCGCGAAATACTCGCCACCGTAAGAGATTTTGTCGACAAGGAGATCCTCCCGGTCGCCACCGAGTTGGAACACCGCGACGAATATCCGAGCCAGATCGTCGAGGGGCTCAAGGAACTCGGCGTCTTCGGGCTGATGATTCCCGAAGAATACGGCGGACTCGGCGAGTCGCTGCTCACCTACGCACTGTGCGTGGAGGAGATCGCCCGCGGCTGGATGAGCGTCTCGGGCATCATCAATACGCACTTCATCGTGGCGTACCTGCTGAAGCAACACGGCACCGAAGAACAGAAGGACCACTTCCTGCCGCGCATGGCGGCGGGCGAGGTCCGTGGCGCGTTCTCGATGTCCGAGCCGGCCCTCGGCTCAGATGTGTCATCCATCACATCCAAGGGCGTACGGGACGGCGATGACTTCCTCCTCACCGGCCAGAAGATGTGGCTCACCAATGGCGGAACCTCGTCACTGGTGGCGGTCTTGTGCCGGACCGACGAGGGATTGTCGCCAGCCGACGCGGCGGCCAAGCCGCACCGCTCGATGACGACGTTCCTGGTCGAGAAGGAGCCCGGGTTCGGCGAGGTGCGGCCCGGCCTGACCATCCCCGGCAAGATCGAGAAGATGGGGTACAAGGGCGTCGACACCACCGAGTTGATCATGGACGGGCTGCGCATCCCGGCCGACCGGGTGCTCGGCGGCCGTACGGGACGCGGCTTCTACCAGATGATGGACGGGGTCGAGGTCGGACGCGTCAATGTTGCGGCCCGTGGCTGCGGCGTCGCGCAGCGCGCCTTTGAGCTGGGCGTTTCCTATGCCCAGCAGCGCCATACGTTCGGCAAGCCGATCGCCCAGCACCAGGCGATCCAGTTCAAACTGGCAGAAATGGGAACCAAGGTCGAAGCCGCGCATGCGATGATGGTCAATGCGGCCCGCAAGAAGGACGCCGGGCAGCGCAACGACCTCGAAGCAGGCATGGCCAAGTACCTGGCCTCCGAGTACTGCAAAGAGGTCGTGGAGGACGCCTTCCGCATCCACGGCGGTTACGGCTTCTCCAAGGAATACGAGATCGAGCGTCTCTACCGCGAGGCGCCCATGCTCCTCATCGGCGAGGGCACCGCTGAGATCCAGAAAATGATCATCGGGCGCCGCCTCCTGGAGGAGTACCGCTTCCAGGGGTGATTGTCCGGTTCAGGGTGGTTTTTTCGAGAACTACATCACAGCCCGTCACTGCTCTTCAGCCACCGACTGGCCCTGGCGCTTGCCCAGTTGCCGCCCGCAACCGATACCATCCCGGAAAAGCCGCCGTCCCCTTTTTCGCTAAGCGGCACCCTCCGCTACGAAGGTCATCCATGCCCCACAGCTCTTCCACTGCACGTCGCGCACGCGTACGCCTAGCGCGCGGAGCGTCGCCGTGGCTCCTGCCAACCGTCGCCACGGCGGCTGTGAGCCTGGCCCGCTCCCGTCGCTCGGGGCGCTGGGCTGCCGCCGCCGTGCCCGCCACCGCGCTCGCGGCGGGCATGCTGTGGTTCTTCCGTGACCCCGAGCGCGAGATCGCGCAGGGCCGGGTCATCTCCCCCGCCGACGGCGTGGTGCAGAGCATCATGCCGTGGAAGGACGGACGGACCCGGGTCGCGATCTTCATGAGCCCGTTGAACGTCCATGTCAACCGCGCGCCGCTGGCGGGCACGGTGACCTCGGTCGAGCACATCCCCGGCGGGTTCGTCCCGGCGTTCAACAAGGAGAGCGAGAACAACGAGCGCGTTGTCTGGCACTTCGACACCGAGCTCGGGGACATCGAGATGGTCCAGATCGCCGGGGCCGTCGCCCGTCGCATCGTGCCGTACGTGCCGCAGGGCACCAAGGTCGAGCAGGGTGAGCGGATCGGTCTGATCCGCTTCGGTGCGCGGGTCGACATCTACCTCCCGGAAGGTGTCGAGACCGCGGTCGAGGTCGGCGAGACCACCACCGCGGGGGTGACTCGCCTTGACCGTAGTTGATCCGGAAACCCAGACCGCCTGGGTTCCCGAGGCCGAGGAAGGCGCGGACGACGCGGACGACATGCCGCTGTCCACGCGGCTCTCGATAGCGGACACGCTCACCCTCGGCAACGCCACCTGCGGCTTCATGGCCGTGTACTTCACCACCACCGGCGTCCTCATCCCGCACCTGACGGGGAACGAGGACGGTGGCATGGCCCGGCACAGCGCGGCCACCGCGGTCATGCTGATGCTGCTGGCCTCGGTCTTCGACCTCTTCGACGGGCTCGTGGCGCGCAAGCTGCGCAGCTCGGCGATGGGCGCGGAGCTGGACAACCTCTCCGACCTGATCAGCTTCGGGCTCGCCCCGGCGTACTTCGTCGTGGTGTGGGGCATGGTCGCCGACGACGCGTACCAGCGGGTGTCGGCGGTGGCCGCGATCGTGGTCCTGCTCGCCGTCGTGCTCAGACTCGCACGGTTCTCGTGCACCACGCTGCGCGACGGCGTCTTCCAGGGCATGCCGAGCCCCTTCGGGGCGCTGACCGTGATCTCCGTGGTCCTGCTTGAGCTCCCGTTCTTCCCGACGCTGCTGGCCATCGTGGGCGTGGCCTGGCTGATGGTGAGCCGCGTGGAGTACCCGAAGCCGCGCGGGCTGCTCGCACTGGCCATGCTCGGCTGGATCATGCTGAGCATGGGCCTGCTGGCTGCCTGGGCCTTCGAGGCGCCCGGCGGGGAGCTGCTGCTCCAGACCGGCTGTGCGCTCCAGGTGGTGCTCGGGGCGGTGATCCCGCTGTTCGCGACGGCACGGCGGGTCAACACGTTCCGCGACAACCGCCGCGAGGCCCGGGCCACGCAGCTCCCGTAGCCCGCACACTCCCATACGTCACCGAAGGGCCCGAGCCATGTGCTCGGGCCCTTCGGCGTACCGGCGGGCGACGTCGTGGCGGGGCCGGCGCGCTGGCGGACCTGGGGTGCGCGGGGGCTGCGGCGTACGAGGCCTCCGGGCGGGCTGTGGCTGTGCGGGCCGCTGGCGTACGGGGCCTCCTGCGGGGTGCGGCTGTGGCCGTACGGCCCCGCGGCATACGGGGCCTCCGCGGGGCGGGGCCACCGGCGAGGAGCTTGGGGCTCAGGTCAGGTAGTCCGCCGCGATGTGCGCGGCCAGGCGTTCGACGAGGGGGCCGGCGGCGGCCATGGAGCGGGCCTGGTCGGGTTCGATGGCGCTCAGGGCGTACGCGCGCTCCAGGCCGGGGGGGGGCCCCGGGGCCGCGGGCCGGCCCCCCCCCCCCCCCCCCCCCCCCCCCCCCCCCCCCCCCCCCCCCGCCGGCGCCCCCCCGCCCCCCCCCCCCCCCCCCCCCCCCCCCCCCCCCCCCGGGCCCCCCCCCCCCCCCCCCCCCCGGGA
>NZ_JBEHZD010000940.1:0-1678 GCF_040240285.1 Streptomyces sp. HSW2009
CCACCCCACCGGGCGAACCCGCTGCCGCCACCCGGGGGGCGGCCCCCACCCCCGACCCCCCCCGCCACCACGGCCCGGGCGCACCCACCACCCCCCGCCCGCCCGCAGCCACCCCCGCCCCAGCCGCCGAACGACCCGCCGCCCCTCACCCTCACCTTGCCCTCGCCACCAGGACCACCCCGAGCAGCCACCCCACCGAAGGCCAATACCTGCTGGTCAGCAACGTGCGACAGCCGCTCGCAGCACTCGACCCGACGAACGCTGGACGGATGCGGCGATCGGCGACCCGGCCGCGGACTCCGCCGGCCGCGCCCCTCGCGCACAGCACACCGGCCGCCGCCAGGACCGCGCCCCACACCGGATGCGCGACGGCCACGCCCCGACGCGGAGTGTGGCCCGCCCACCACGACGCGCCGCTGCGACCGACCGTACGACGGTACGGAGACGATGACAGCACGTCGCCGCAGCCGCACGCGCAGCACGATCGGGCCCGTCGCACGGCACCCAAGCCGTCCGCAACGTCCCCCCAACCCACCGTAAATCCGCTGTTCTAGCCCCTGACAACACCCGTTCGCCGCCCCGGATCAACGAGGTCCCAACTAGGTGGCCCATCAAAGTAATCCGTAGACTCGTCACACGCCGTGCACACCGTGGACGGCCACCGACGAGGGAGCGAGCAAGATGGCCAAAAACGGTTACCCTGCTGACCGCATCAACACCCAAGAGGCGCACTCCGCGCGCGTGTACGACTACATCCTGGGCGGCAAGACGAACTACGTCGTCGACCAGGAGGCCGGCGACATCATGACGCAGGAGTGGCCAGCGCTCCCCGTGCACATGAGAGAGAACCGGTTCTTCATGCACCGGGCCGCGCAGTACCTCGCGCGCGAGGAGGGCATCCGCCAGTTCCTCGACATCGGCACCGGCATCCCCACCGAACCCAACCTGCACGAGGTCGTCCAGGAGATCGCGCCCGACGCCCGCGTGGTCTACGTCGACAACGACCCGATCGTCCTGACGCACGCTCAGGCGCTGCTGGTCAGCAAGCCGCAGGGGCGCACCGCGTACATCGACGCCGACATGCGCGACCCGGCCGCGATCCTGGCCGCCCCCGAGGTCAGCGACACGCTGGACCTCAGCAAGCCCGTCGGCCTGATGATCATCGGCATCGTGCACTTCCTGGTGGACGAGGACGACGCGATCGGCATCGTCCGCCGGCTGCTCGACCCGCTGCCGTCCGGCAGCTTCCTCGCGATGACCATCGGTACGGCCGACTTCGCGCCGGCCGAGGTCGGCAAGGTGGCCAGCGAGTACGAGCGGCGCGGCATGCCGATGCGACTGCGCACTCGCCCGGAGGCCGAGGCGTTCTTCACCGGCCTCGACCTGGTGGAGCCCGGCATCACCCAGGTCCACTACTGGAAGCCGGACGCGTCGACCGACCCGAACATCGACGACCGGGACATCGCCATGTACGGGGCGGTCGCCCGCAAGGGTTGAGCGGTGGGGCGCGGTCGGCACGGCCAGCGTGAGGTGGGGCGCGCGGGCGCTCAGAGGGATGGGGCGCACGCCCGCGGCGGCCCCCCCCCCCCCCGCCCCCCCGCCGCCGCCCCGTACCGCTTCCGTACGGCGATTCCCCACCCGCGTCGCTAAGTTACTCATGCGTTCCGCATGGCCCTCT
>NZ_JBEHZD010000941.1:0-1672 GCF_040240285.1 Streptomyces sp. HSW2009
GGGCGCGGGGGGGCGCGGCGGGGCGGGGGCCGTGGGCGGCGGCGCGGGGCCGCGGGCGGGGCCGCGGGGCAGGCATGGGGCGTCAGGCGGCGTCGGGGCCGACGTCCGCCTTGGTCAGCGGGCGGCGCACCGGGGCCGTCGTCGCGTACTCGTCGGCGCCGATGTCACGGCGACTGCCGCGCTGGTGGCCGTCGATGTCCTCGGTGACGACGGGGCTCTTCAGCGTCGCGGCGCCGATCGCCGGGCTACCGGCCGAGAGCCGGTAGACGCCGTCGGACTCGCGACGGAGCCGCGGGTCGACCCGGGTGAAGCCCCCGGTGGGGATGTTGCCGTTGGAGGCCGCGCCCCACAGGATGTTGCTGCGCCAGGTGAAACCGGTGGTCTTGTCCATGGCGACCAGTTGGCCCGCCTTGCCGACCAGCAGGTTGTCGGCGATGACCACGTTGCGCGGCTCGTAGGTCCGCGACTCGCCGGCCAGCGCGCCCTTCTTGTTGTCCACCAGGGTGTTGTGGGCGATCACCGCGCGGTCGCAGGCGTCGTTGCCGCGGCGCTGCTTCTCGGTCTCGCCCTCATGGTGGTCCCGGGTGCTGCCGCTGCCGATCACCAGGGCGTTCCCGGAGAGTCCGCTGACGTAGTTGTTGACCAGCACGTGGTCGTTGCCGTACACGCGCAGCCCCTCACGGCCGCCGAGCAGGTAGTTGCCCTCCACCGTGGAACCGTTGCCGTGCCGGAGCACGATGCCGCCGCGGCTGTCGCGGATCGTGTTGTACCGGATGATGTTGTTCGAGGACTTCACCGAGATGGCCTCGGGGTCGCCGCTGCACCGCTCGAACAGGTTGTGCTCCACGGTCGCGTGGGCCGCCGAGAGCGCACGGCCACTGAAGCCGATCCGGATCGACTCGCCGCCGTTGTCGCCGGTGAAGCTGTGGTCGGAGAAGTGGTTCTTGACGACCTGGAGCCGCTGCGCCATGGCGTCGGCGCCGGGGCCGTCCACCACGATGAAGAGGCCGGCGGTGGTCTTGTGGTGGAAGCGGTTCCGGTCGATCTTGACGTCGTCGCCCCGCACCAACACCCAGCTCAGCTTCGTGATGTCCGCGAACTGGAAGTCGTTGCGGGTCAGCCGGATGCGCGAGCAGTCCGCCGGAATCTCCAGCGTGGAGCTCTGCCGGAACGCGAAGCCGCTGATCACGATGTTGGTCGACTTGCTGAAGACGAAGCTGCGCTCGCCGCGCAGCACGACGCCGCCGCGCGAGGCCGCCACGATGGTGATCGGCGCGCTGGTGGTGCCGTTCTTGCCCGTCACCTTGATGGCGCTCTTGCCGGAGATGGTGTACGTGCCGTCGGCCACCACGATCCGGTCGCCGGGCGCGGCCTGATCGATCGCCTTCTGCAACGCGTCGACCGAGGTGACGGGCGCCTTCGGAGCGGCAGCGGCTGCGGTCGTGGCGGTCAGCGCGCTGGCCGGCAGCGCGGCGAACGCCGCGCCGAGCACGGTGCCGCTGAGAAACGTACGTCGTTGCATGATGCCTCCGGTGAAGAACGCGATACCACGCGCAGCGTCGTGTGCGGCCCTCGCCCGCGCCTTTGCCGGCCCCGGCGGGCCCGTCTGTTATTAACAAAAGACGCTGCCCACCAAAAACCATGTGTAGAACACGGGGGGGGGCCGAAGATT
>NZ_JBEHZD010000942.1:0-1668 GCF_040240285.1 Streptomyces sp. HSW2009
GGGGGGGGGGTGGGGGGGCCCGCCCCCGCCCCGCCCGCGCGGGGGGGGGCGGGGGGGGGGCGCCCCCCCCCGGCGCCCCCCGGGGGGGGGGGCGGGGGGGGTTAGACGAAGACGGCGAGGCTCTTGGTCTTGCCGTCCTGCTCCTCGACCAAGGCCAGGAAGCGGCCGGTGGGGTCGAAGACGGCGATGGGGCCGTCCACGGCGAGACCCGGGGCCGTCAGACGGGCCCCGTTGCCGAGGAGCCGGGCCTGTTCGTCGGTCACGTCCCAGCGGGGGAAGGCGGCTGCCGCGGCGTCGGCGATGGGCAGCACCGTCAGCGTGGCCTCCAGTTCCGCCAGCGTGTGCGCCCCGTCCAGGCCGTAGGGGCCGACCCGGGTGCGCCGCAGCGCGGTGAGGTGGCCCCCCGTTCCGAGGTCGGCGCCGAGGTCGCGGGCGAGCGCCCGGATGTACGTACCGGAGGAGCACACGACGGTCACGTCGAGGTCCAGGACGTCCGTACCGTCGTCGGCGACGGCCTGTCGCACCTCGTGCACGGCGAACGTGGAGACCGTGACGGGGCGGGCCGGGATGTCGAACTCCTCGCCCTCCCGGACCCGCGAGTACGACCGCTTGCCGTCGATCTTGATGGCGCTGACCTTCGACGGAACCTGCTGGATGGCGCCGGTCAGCTTGGCCACGCCGGTGTCGACGGCCGCCCGCTGCACGCCGACGGCGCCGGCGGACGCGGTGATCTCGCCCTCCGCGTCGTCGGTCACGGTGTTCTGGCCGAGTCGGATCGTCGCCGCGTACTCCTTCTCGGTCAGCGCCAGGTACCCGAGCAGCCGGGTCGCCTTCTCCACCCCGATGACCAGCACGCCGGTCGCCATGGGGTCGAGCGTGCCGGCGTGGCCGACGCGACGGGTCCCCGCGAAGCGGCGCAGCTTGGCCACCACGTCGTGCGAGGTGTAGCCGGCCGGCTTGTCCACGATCACCAGTCCGCTGGGACCGGTCCCCTTGCCCTTCATGCCTTCGGGGTGCCCTCGCTGCCCTGGCCCTCGTCCGGGGCCCCGCCGTCCTCGTCGTCCTCTTCCGGCTTGCGGTACGGGTCGGCGTCGCCCGCGTACGTGGCGCCCTCGGACGCCTCGCGCACCTGGGCGTCCGAGGCCTTGGCCTTGGCCAGCAGGTCGTCGATGGTGCGGGCGTTGTCCGGGAGGGCGTCGGGGACGAACGTCAGCGTGGGGGTGAACCGCACGCCGGTCTGGCGGCCCACCTCCGAGCGCAGTACGCCCTTGGCGCTCTCCAGCGCCGCGGCGGACGCGGTGCGCTCCTCCTCGTCGCCGAAGACCGTGTAGAAGACGGTCGCCTCCCGTAGGTCACCGGTAACCCGGGTGTCCGTGATCGTCACGTAGCCCAGCCGCGGGTCCTTGATGCGGCGCTGGAGGGTCTCCGCGACGACCACCCGGATGCGGTCAGCCAGCTTGCGTGCCCGCGCGGTGTCGGTCATGCGTCTTCTTCTCTCTTCTTCGGTTCACGTATCACGTCACCGGATGCGGCTTCCCGCATCCGGCGCCCCGTGGGTCGGGCCCCGGGGGGGGGGGGGCGCGCCCGGGCCCGCGCCCCCCGCGGCCGCGGCAGACACCCCGCCCGCGGCGCGCTCGGGGGGCGCCCACCCGCGGCGCCCCCCCCGCG
>NZ_JBEHZD010000943.1:0-1666 GCF_040240285.1 Streptomyces sp. HSW2009
CCCCCCCCCCCCCCCCCCCGGGCGGCGGGGGGGGGGGCGGGGGGGGGGGGCCCGGCGGCCGGCGGTGGTGGCGCGCGCCGGCGGGTGGTGGCCGGTGGCACGCGCCGGCCGGTGGTACGTGCCGGCGGGCGGTTGCCGCGGTGGTGCGGGCGGCGGGCAGCGGGCGGCGCGAGCCGCGTACGGGCCCGTCCTCCGTGCCGCCGCACGGGCCGTCTCACGGTCCTGGGCAGGCGGGCCGGGGCGCGCGGGCCGCGCGGGGCGGGAGCCGTCCGGGGAACGGGGGCCGTCGGGGAAGCGGGCCGGGGTCAGAGGTAGGGGCCGGAGCGGGCGCCGCCGGGGGGCTGCTGGCCGTCCTCCTCGTCGCCGCCGAGACCGGGCGGCAGCGCCCTGCGCATCTGCTCCAACTGTGCACGGGCCGCCATCTGCTGGGCGAACAGCGCGGTCTGGATGCCGTGGAAGAGACCCTCCAGCCAGCCCACCAACTGCGCCTGGGCGATGCGCAGTTCGGCCTCGGTCGGCACGGTCTCGTCGGTGAAGGGCAGTGAGAGCCGCTCCAGTTCCTCGATCAGCTCCGGTGCGAGACCGTCTTCGAGTTCCTTCACGGAGCTGGAGTGGATCTCCTTGAGCCTGACCCGGCTCGCCTCGTCCAGGGGAGCGGCCCTGACCTCTTCGAGCAACTGCTTGATCATGCTGCCGATGCGCATGACCTTCGCGGGCTGCTCCACCATGTCCGTCACGGGGGTCTCCCGCGACGCGTCGTCGCCGCCGCCCTCGCCGGAGCTGGCGCTGCCGAGCGCCATCCCGTCCGGGCCGACGACCAAGACGTGCGGGCTCTCCTGCGACCGTTCGTTCATCGGCTGGTTCATGTCACCCATTGTTCCGTACGTCACTCCGACCGGCCGGTGCGGGGGCGACGTCCAGCCACCCGGCACCCACCGGGGAGCGGGTGGGCGCTGCGCCGGGGCTCACGCGGCTGGGGCCCGGTCCCGGTGGGTGGGGCGGATGCGCTGGGGAGTGGGTTGCGCGGGTGGGGGCGTACGCGGCTTGCGCGGGGAGCGGCTGGGGCGGGGAGCGGCTGGGGCGGGGAGCGGCCTGCGCACGTCGGGCCGTACGCGGCTGGGGACCGGCCCGCCGCGGTGGGTGGCGCCTCGGGGGTGTGCTCTGGGGTGTGGCCCGGTGGGCGTACGGGTCGGCGTGGCCCGGTGGGGGTGGTGTGGCGGATGGATGGGGTGTGGCAGGGGTGGAAGGGGGCGCAGGGGTGGGTGAGTGGTTAGTACGGGTGGCGGCCGTGGCGGCGGAGGCGGAGGCCGAAGTAGGCGAGGCCGAGGCCGGTGAGGGCCATGCCGGTACCGAGCGGCAGCACCCGCATCGCCGTGCCCTGCGAGCCACTGGCCGCCGTCCCGCCCACCCCGTCGACGACCGGCCCGGTCCCGGGCTGCGCCGCGGACCAACCCACGTCGTCCGCGGCGTCCGTACCGACCGGCGGCACCAGCGGCACCGGCGGGCGCCCCGTCGGCGGCCACTGCGGCAGCGGTCCGAGCGGCCGGCCGGCCACCTGGTCGCCCCGCCGGTCGCCGGAGGGCCGCCCGTACCCCGGGCCCGGCCCCACGCCGGCGGCCGTGGCGTCGGCGGCGCCGGGTGGCGCGGTGCACGGCGGGGCGGCGTG
>NZ_JBEHZD010000944.1:0-1666 GCF_040240285.1 Streptomyces sp. HSW2009
GGCGCCGTTGGGGTCGGCCACAGCCGCACCGTGCACCTGGCGCCACGCACCGTACGCGCCCGCGCCCGCGCGAGGCGGCCGGGCAGCGGCGCCCCTGCCCGCCACCAGGGCTCGCCCGACACGAGCAGAATCCGCCACGCCGCTCCCCCGGGGCCGCAGGCCGCACGTGCCCGCGCGAGGCGAGGCGGTCCCGCCCGCAGCCATCGGCGCAGGCCGCGCCGCACCGGTCGGGCCGCTGACGGTCGGGCCGCCGTCGCTGGGGTGCCCGCCCCGCCCCGCCGACCGCCGGTCAGCCGGCCGCGCCGACCACCAGCCAGACGAAGCCGACCCCGGCGACGGTGCAGCCGAGGGTGCTGAGTGCGGGGTGGTCGTGGTGGGCCTCGGGGAGGATGTCGGCCGCTGCGAGGTAGAGCAGGACGCCGCTGAACAGGCCCAGGTAGATGCCGAGTGCCTGGTCGGGCACGGTGAACAGGAGGGTGGACGCCGCGCCGACGACGGGCGCGACGGCGTCCGCACCGAGCATCAGCGCCGCCTTGCGCCGCGCGTTCCCGTACAGGCTGGTGAGCGTGTACGTGTTGAAGCCGTCCGCGAAGTCATGGGCGATGACGGCCACCGCGACGGCCACCGTCATCTCGCCGCTGATCTGAGCGGCGAGCCCGAGGGCGACCCCGTCCATGGCGCTGTGCCCCACCATGGCGGCGGCTGCGGTGAGCCCCACCTGTGGCGCCCGGCCGGCGAGCGGGACCGGCGCGGCGTGTGCTGCCGCGCCCGGTGCGGCGGAGGCATCGCCTCGCGCGGGCGCGCGCGAGGTGGCCCCGTCGCCCCACGGGCCACCGGCACCGACGGTGGCGCCGGCGCCGGCCGTACGAGTGTCCTCCGGTGCCACTCCCGCCACAGCGGGCGTGACGTGGTGGGCGGCCACCCGCTCCGCCAGCAGCCGCTCCACCGCATGGGCGAGCAGGAAGCCCCCGACGAAGCAGAGCAGCGCCGCTGGCACCCCGTGCACCTCGTCGCCCGCCACCTCCAGCGCCTCGGGCAGCAGGTCGAGCCCGACGACGCCGAGCATCAGGCCGCCGGCGAGGCCGAGGATCAGATGCCGGCGGTCGGTCACGCGGTGCGCGGTCCAGCCGCCGAGCAGCGTCATCACCAGCGCGCCCAGCGCGATCACCACCGGCACGGCCTCGCTCCTCTCCCGCCCACCGGGTCCGCGGGCGCTGCGGGGCACCGGCCGCCCTGCGGGGTCGCCTCCACCGGGCGACACAGGCGGGCCCGCACCGCCCGCGCACGGGCGGCCGACCTTGACATGAGCACCCGGTGCGCTGTCGTGATCACGCAGCGTACGCGGGCCGTGCGGGCGATGCCATGACCGCTCGTCGGCCTGCCGCCGATCGCGGCCGGGTGTCGGTCTTCGTCGGCGTCGGGGCCAGCCGCGACGCGCCGCCGGCCGAGGTGGCTGCGCTGGTCGCGGCGTGCCTCGCGGAGGCCGGGCTGACGGCGGCGGCCGTCGCCGGGTTCGCCACCGTCGACGTCAAGGCCGATGAACCCGCGCTGCTGCTCGCCGCCGAGCGGTACGGGGTCCCGCTGCGCGCCCATCCGGCCGCGGCGCTGGCCGCGGTGGGCCTGCCGCCCCCCACCCCTACAGCCCGGGCCCCCGGGGGGCCCCCCG
>NZ_JBEHZD010000945.1:0-1665 GCF_040240285.1 Streptomyces sp. HSW2009
GGGGCCCGGCCGCGCAGCGCGAAGCCGTTGCCGTACCGGTCCTGGCTCCGCGCGGCGCCCGGCAGCGGGCCGGCGGCCAGGGCGGGGGCCGCGGTGGGCAGGCCGGCCCGGGGACGCCTCGGGCCGCGGGCGGCGGGGCGCGCGGAGTCGTCGGCCATCATCTCGGTGTCCCCTCCACTGGTGTGCGGTGCCGTGGTCCACGGCACGGGGACCAACGGCTACTCGTGCTCGGCTCGTCCTGCGACGAGCGCGTGCACCGCGTCGGCGAACGCTTCGCCACGCTTGTTGTAGTTGGTGAACATATCCATCGAGGCGCACGCGGGGGCCAGGAGGACCGTGTCGCCGGGTTCCGCCAGCCCGACGGCCGCCTGAACGGCCGCGGACATCGCCCCAGTGTCCGTCCGGTCGAGGTCGACGACCGGGACGTGCGGGGCGTGTCGCTCCAAGGCTTCCCTGATCAGCGTGCGGTCGGCGCCGATCAGCACCACACCGCGCAGCCGCTCGGCCGACGCGCTGACCAGTTCGTCGAAGGTGGCGCCCTTGGCGAGGCCGCCGGCGATCCACACCACGGGCCGGTAGGCGGCCAACGACGCCTGCGCGGCGTGGGTGTTGGTGGCCTTGGAGTCGTCCACGAAGTGGACCCGGTCCACGGTGGCGACCGGCTCCATGCGGTGCGGCTCGGGCCGGAAGGCGCGCAGCCCGTCCCGTACGGCGGTGGCCGGCACCCCGAAGGCGCGGGCGAGGGCGGCGGCGGCGAGCGCGTTGGCGATGTTGTGCGGGGCGTCCGAGACCAGGTCGGCGACCTCGGCCAGCTCCTGCGCCTGGCGCTGTCGGTTCGGTACGAAGGCGCGGTCGACGAGGATGCCGTCCACGACGCCGAGTTGGGAGGGGCCCGGCGCGCCGAGGGTGAAGCCGATGGCGCGGCAGCCCTCGGCCACGTCGGCGGCGCGCACCAGGTCCTCGGTGGCCGGGTCGGCCACGTTGTAGACGCAGGCGACCTCGTTGCCCTCGTAGATACGGCCCTTGTCGGCGGCGTACGCCTCCATCGAGCCGTGCCAGTCCAGGTGGTCGGGGGCCAGGTTGAGGACGGTGGCCGAGTGGGCACGCAGCGAGGGCGCCCAGTGCAGTTGGTAGCTGGAGAGCTCGACGGCGAGGACGTCGTACTCCACATCGCCGAGGACCACGTCGAACAGCGAGACGCCGATGTTGCCGACGGCGACGGTGCGCAGTCCCGCGGCCTCCAGGATGGCGGCGAGCATGCGCACCGTGGTGGTCTTGCCGTTGGTGCCGGTGACGGCCAGCCAGGGGGCGGGGGTGCGGCCCTGTTCGGCACGGAGCCGCCAGGCGACCTCCACGTCCCCGATGACCTGCACGCCAGCCCGGGCCGCGGCCTGGAACAGCGGGCTGGTGGGCTTCCAGCCGGGCGTGGTGACGACCAGTTCGGTGCCCTCGGGCAGGGTGTCGCCGTCGCCGAGGTGGACGGTGACGCCCAGCGCTTCGAGTTCGGCCGCCTCGGCGCGCTGGCGCTCGCCGTCGCTGCCGTTGACGACGGTGACGTGGGCCCCGAGGCCCCGCGGCGCGCGCGCAGCGGGGACCCCGGAGACGCCGAGACCCGCGCCGGTGATGCGGCGGCCGGCGTACTCGCTGGGCACATGGCCGCCGCCC
>NZ_JBEHZD010000946.1:0-1648 GCF_040240285.1 Streptomyces sp. HSW2009
CATTCCCTGCTCGCCACCCGTCTGGTGTCGCGGCTCCGCGTCGTGCTCGGGGCGGAAGTGCCGTTGCGGCAGGTCTTTGAGACGCCGACGGTCGAAAGGCTGGCGGAGGCGGTCGGGGCAGCCTCCGGATCGGGCGTGCGGCGCGCGGTGGAGCGCATCGAGCCGCGGCCCGAGCGCATTCCGCTCTCGTACGCGCAACAGCGGTTGTGGTTCCTGCACCAGTTCGAGGGGCCGAGCGCCACATACAACGTCCCGGTGGCCCTGCGGCTGAGCGGTTCGTTGGACCGTGAGGCGTTGCGGCTTGCGCTCGGTGACGTCGTCGCGCGGCACGAGAGCCTGCGCACCGCCTTCGCCGAGGACGCCGAAGGCGCGTACCAGATCGTTCGGCATGCCCAGGCCGTCGTGCCTGAGCTGCTGGTGGTCGACACCGATCAGGCACACGTCGAAGGGCTGATCAGTGAGGCGGCGCGGCACGGGTTCGAGCTGTCGGACGAGGCGGCCCTGCCGTTCCGCGTCACTCTGTTCGCGCTCGGCCACGACGAGCATGTCCTGCTGCTGCTCCTGCACCACATCGTCAGTGACGCCTGGTCGCGTGCGCCGCTCGCCCGCGATCTGACCAGGGCGTACGCGGCGCGGGCGGCGGCCGGCGCGGCCCCGGCGTGGGAGCCGTTGGCGGTGCAGTACGCGGATTACAGCCTGTGGCAGCGGCAGGTGCTGGGTGCGGAGTCGGATGCGGGGAGTGAGATCGCTCGGCAGCTTGGCTATTGGACGGAGACCCTGGCTGACCTGCCGGAACAGTTGGACCTGCCGTACGACAGGCCGCGGCCCGCGGTCGCCACGTACCGCGGTGACCGCATCCCGTTCCAGGTGCCGGCCGAACTGTACGAGAAGGTGGTGGACCTCGCGCGGGAGACGCAGGCCAGCCCCTTCATGGTGCTCCAGGCCGCGCTTGCCACCCTGCTGACCAAGCTGGGTGGCGGGACCGACATCCCCATCGGCACACCCATCGCGGGCCGTACCGATGAGGCGCTGGACGACCTGATCGGCGTCTTCATCAACACCCTGGTACTGCGCACCGACACCTCGGGCCGGCCCACGGGCCGGGCCCTCATCGAGCGGGTCCGACAGCAGAACCTGACCGCCTACGCCCACCAGGACCTGCCCTTCGAGCGGCTGGTCGAGGTCATCAACCCCGAGCGCTCGCTCGCTCGCCACCCGCTCTTCCAGGTGCTCCTCGCCTTCAACAACACCGACACGGACGCGGTCGACCAGGCCGCTGCGGAACTGCCCGGGCTCACCGTGTCGCCCGTCGCGGCCGAGACAGGCACCGGCAAGTTCGACCTGAGCTTCGCCTTCACCGCGCAGCGCGACGAGTCCGCCGACCTCCAGGGCGTGCTGGAGTACAGCACGGACCTCTTCGACCGCAGCAGCGTCGAGACGATCGGCGAGCGGTACCTGCGGGTGCTCCGCGAACTGGTCGATGCCCCGGACCAGCCCGTGGACGTGGTGGACGTGCTGACCGTGGACGAGTCCCTGCAACAGCTCGGGGAGTGGGGTGTGGGTGGTGGTGTTGGTGGTGTGTTGGGTGGTTCGGTGTTGGGGTTGTTTGGTGAGCAGGTGTTGTTGCGTGGTGGGTCGGTTGCGGTGC
>NZ_JBEHZD010000947.1:0-1647 GCF_040240285.1 Streptomyces sp. HSW2009
GCGGGGGCGGCCCCCCCCCCGGCGGGGGGGGGGGGGGGCGGCGGGGGGGGGGGGGGGGGGGGCGGGCGGGGGGGGGGGGGGCGCGGGGCCCGGCGGGGGTGCGCGGGGGGGGGCTGCGCGATGGGGTGGGGCTTCGCCTGGGGTGGCTCTCTGGGCCCTCTGGGGTGGGGCCGGGGCGGGTGTTTGGACGGGGTGGCTCTCTGGGGGTGGGGGCCCGGATGCGGTCTTGGTGGGGGCTTCTCGGCGTACGGCTCTGCTTGGGTGTGGCCCCGGGGCCCTGCGGCGTACGGCTCCGCGCGGGCGCGGTGCCGGGGCTGGGCTCGGCGTGCGGTCGGTGTCCGGGCGTGGCTCAGTGGCTGGTGGCCGGGCCCCGGTTTTAGCGGTCTGACCAGGCCGCTTCGATCGCGCCGTCGATGGTCGGGTGGTCGAAGGAGAAGCCGGAGTCCAAGAGGCGCTGGGGGATGACGCGCTGGCTGCCGAGTACGTCGGAGGAGAGCTCGCCGAGCGCGAGGCGGAGTGCCGGGCGGGGCACGGCCAGCGCCGTGGGGCGGCCGAGTACCCGGCCCTTGGCGGCGGTGACCTCGGGGTTGGTGACCGGGTTCGGCGCGGTCAGGTTCACCGGGCCCACCAGCGACTCGGTCGCGATGATGTGCCGCAGGGCCGCCACCTCGTCGCGCAGCGCGATGAAGCTCCAGTACTGGTCGCCGGAGCCGAGCCGACCGCCGAGGCCGAGCCGGAAGAGCGGGAACATCCGCCCCCAGGCGCCGCCGGCGCGCGCCACGCCCAGCCCGGTACGCGCGTACGCGGTGCGGATGCCCGCCTCCACGGCCGGTTCGGCGGCCTCCTCCCACTCCTGGCACAGATCGGCCAGGAAGCCGTGCCCGGGCGGCGTGTCCTCGTCCACCCTGCGGTCCGCGGTGTCGCCGTAGATGCCGATGGCGCTGCCGGAGACCAGCACGTCGGGCGGGGTGTCGAGGGACGCGACGGCCTCGGCGATGGCGGCCGTGCCCAGCACCCGGCTGTCCCGCAACTCCCGCTTGCGCGCCGGGCTCCAGCGCCGGTCGGCGATGCCCGCGCCGGCCAGGTGGACGACGGCCTGACAGCCGATCAGCCCGGGAGCGTCCACCCACTGCCGGTGCGGGTCCCACTCCACCTCGTGGTCGGTCCGCGGGGCGCGCCGCACGAGGCGTACGACGTGGTGGCCGTCGCGGCGGAGGTCGTGTGCGAGCGCGGAGCCGACGAGGCCGCTCGCACCGGTGACTGCAATACGCATGCCAGCCATCCTGCCCCCGATCGGCGCCGGGATGTGCGGCGGCGGCCGAACGTGGCGCGGCGCGGCCCGTGCGACGGTCGGGCGACCGCGAGCCAGGCGGACCGGGCCCGCGGCCGGGCGGGCCGGGCGCGGTCGCTTGCGTAAATGGGCTGTCCGGCGCGGGGTTCCGGATGGCACAGTGGCCGCCATGTCCGAGCCCGTTCCCGCACCTTCCGCCGCACCGGGGGAACCGTCGCCGCCGGGCGCCGGCGGCCCCACCGCCCGCACCGGACCGACGACCGTACCGACCACCGGACCGGGGTGAGAAGACGGCGGCGTTCTCCAGCAGTTCGGCGATGAGGTGGGTGAGGTCGGCGACCGCGGGGCCGTTGACG
>NZ_JBEHZD010000948.1:0-1643 GCF_040240285.1 Streptomyces sp. HSW2009
GGGGGCCCCGACGGCCCGCCGGGCCGGGGGGCGCCGCGAGGGGGGGGGCGGGGGCGGCCGGCGTGGACGGCGCCTAGACGCCGGCGGGCGCCGTCGGCCACGCCGGGGCGGCAGCCCGCTGACGCGCGCGAGAGGCCATCGGATGCGCTCGCGCGCCGGCCGTACGGCGCCGGGCGCCCGGGCGTACGCCGGCCGAATGCCCCCGCCCCCCGTGGCACGTGTGACTGAGGTGCCGCCTGTGGCACATCGCGGCCGGTGGGTGTGCACCGGCCGCGGGACACAGTTCAGTGGTGCATACATCGACCGTCTGGTGCGCGGGCGCGTGGGGCGCCTGCTGCGCGGGGCGTGCGCGGGGAGCGGTGGCTAGGGGAGCGCTGGCAGGCCCGCCGCGTCCAGTAGGTAGGCGGTCATCGGGTCGTAGAAGCGTGGGCTGGTGACGTGGTCGTCCAGCGGCACGGTGACGGCGAGGGTGCCCTCGGCCTCGCCGATGAACAGCGCCGGGTCGTTGCAGTCCGCGTAACCGACGGCGTCGATGCCGCGCTGACCTGCGCGTCCGGCCCAGCCGTGGTCGGCGATCACCAGGTCGGGCAGCGGGCGGCCCTCTCGGGTGAGGCCGTCGAGGATGGCGTTCATCGGCTCGGGCGAGTGGGTGTGCCAGAGGGTCGCGCCGCGCTCTAGCATCGCCACGTCCGCGAACTGGAAGACGAAGCCCTCGTCGGCCTGGAGCCCGCCGGGGATCTCCACGATCTCGCAGCCGACCGCCCGCAGCCCGGCGGCGACGCTGCGGTGCACGTCGATGAGGCCGCCCGGGTGCCCCGTCGCAAACAGCACCCGGCTCTGGCTCTCGGCGGCCTTGCGCAGCACGGCGGCCTTGCGGTCCAGCGCGTCGACGGTCAGTTGCGGGTCGATGGTGTCCTGCCCGGTGCGGTGCTCGGGGTCGTCGATCACCCCGCAGCGCTCGGCCATCACGGCCAGCACGTCCTGCTCGTCGGTCCAGCGGTCCCCGAGTTCCAGCCCGAGCCAGAAGTTGCGGTCGCCGTTCGCCAGCTTGCGGTAGTGGGAGAGATTGTTCTCACGTGGGGTGGCGACATTGCCCGCGATGCGGGTGCGGACCAGATGGTCGACCAATGCGGCCCGGTCGGGCACGGGGCTGGGTATCGGCATGCTGACCATTGTGCCGCCTGCGGCCCGAGATGAGCTGAACGTCTGATCAACGCGCGCGGACGATGTGCGGGGGCGGCTCCGCCTGCGGCGCGGGCCGGTTGGGGTGGGGTGGCCGTGCCGCGTGGCCGGGGTGGGGCGTCCCCACGGGTGTCGGGTCAGGCCGCGTGGGCACATCCTGGACGTTATGGCGAAATCGGTCGCGGACCCGCTTCGAAACGTCCATGTCGGAGCGAGCGCCGGGGTCCGTACGCTCCGGGAGCGTGAACGGGCCCCCACGCGCCGGCTGGCTGCCCCGGACCACTGGGAGAGGGCTGGCTGCCGGGTCTCGTGAGACTGCTGGGCCTGCGGATGCGTGGCGTCGGTCGGTCGGCCGACCGGGGGGGGCGGCGCCCCCCCGGGGGGGGGGCGGGGGGGGGGGGGGGGCGGGCGGCGGGGGCGGGCGCCGGGCTCGCCCCCCCGGGGTGCCCCGGCCGCCCCGG
>NZ_JBEHZD010000949.1:0-1616 GCF_040240285.1 Streptomyces sp. HSW2009
CCCCCCCCGCCCGGCCCCGCCGCCGCGGCCCCCCCCCCGGCGCGCCCGCCCCGGCCGGGGGGGGGCGCCCGCGGGGGCCCCCCCCCGGCCCCCCCCCGCGGCCGTGGTGGCCCGCGCGGCCCGCGCGGAGGCCGTCGAACAGGACCAGGACGCGCTGCGGATCAGCGCCCCGGTGGTGGACCGGATCGCCGTACTGACCGAGACCGTACGGGAGTTGGCGGCGGCCGGCATCGAGGCCCGGGACATCGCCCTGCGCCGGCCGACCCTGGACGAGGTGTTCCTTGAGCTGACGGGGTCGCGACCGGAGGACCGGGCCGGGGGCGGGGCTGGGGCCGAGGCCGACGCCGGGTCCGACGCTGGGGCCGGGGCCCGGCAGAGCAGCCGGAGCGGGCGGGCCGGTCGGGCCAGCCAGGACAGTCGGGGCGAGCAGGGCGAGCGGGAGGCCGGGGCATGACGGAGATCGCAGGGGCGGACCTGACGGTGGTGGCGCGGCCGGCCGGCGCGGCCGGTCGCATCGGATGGGCGCTGACCGACGCCTGGACCATGACCCGCCGCGAACTGGCCCACTGGGCGCGGCAGCCGGTGCAACTCCTGGTCGGGCTGGTCTTCCCGGTGATGATGCTGGTGATGTTCGCGTACTTCATCGGCGGCGGCATGGAGGTGGCCGGCGGCGGGGACTACAAGGAGTTCCTGTTCCCCGGGATGCTCGCGCTGACCATGGCGTTCGGCCTGGAGTCGACGATGGTGTCGATCACCACGGACCTCAACAAGGGCGTGCTCGACCGGTTCCGCGCGATGCCGATGAGCCGGTCGGCGGTGCTGGTCGGGCGCAGCGTGGCGGACATGATCGAATCCCTGGTCAGCGTGGTGGTGTTGCTGCTGGCCGGGCTGTTGATGGGCTGGCGCTGGCACGGCGGCGTCGGCGCGGGGCTGGCGGCGATCGGGCTGCTGCTCCTGCTGCGCTTCGCGATGCTGTGGCTCGGCATCTATCTGGGCATGGCGGCGGGCAAGCCGGAGCTGGTGCAGGCGGTGCAGATCCTGGTCTGGCCCGTGGGCTTCCTCTCCAACGCCTTCACCTCGGCCGACACCATGCCGGACTGGCTCGGCGCGATCGCCGAGTGGAACCCGATGTCGGCCACCGCGACGGCGGTCCGCGACCTGTTCGACAACCCCGGCTGGGGCGGCGACTCCTGGGCAGCGGACCATGCTGGCCTGCTGGCGATCTGCTGGCCGCTGGCGCTGCTCGCGGTCTTCTTCCCGCTGGCGGTACGACGCTATCTGCGGCTGGGCGGCTAACCGTACGGGTGCCCGCGGCGCTGGCGGGGCCGGGGCTGGGGGGCGGGCGGTGCCGGGCTTGGGGTGCTCCGCTCTGCGGTGGGGCTGCGGGGGCCGCGGGGGCTGCGCCGGGGCCGGGCTGCGGGGGCCGGTCGTGGCGCTCGGCCCGTACGGCGGGTGGGCTGCGGGTGCCGGCCGGGGCGCCAGGTCCGTACGGTGTCGCGCCGCGACGCGGTGTGACGTGACGTGACGCGGTAGGGCGGGGCGGGGCGGGGCGGGGTGCGCGGGCACGGCTCCTCGTGGGGGTGGGCGGCGGCGCGGGGCCCGGGCCGCCGGGGCTG
>NZ_JBEHZD010000095.1:0-18745 GCF_040240285.1 Streptomyces sp. HSW2009
GGTGGGGCCCACCCCGCCCCCCTCGGCGGGCGCCCCGCCAGCGGGCCACTGCCCCGACCCGGGCCCCGGCCGGGCGCGGTGTCCTGCCGGGGCGACGGCCGCCCCGCGCCGGCCGGGCGGCGACCTCGCCGGGGGTACGCGCACGGCTTCGGTACGGGGCGCACACGACCCCGACACGTGGGCCCGTTCCGTGCCGGGACGCGTGCCGGGTACCCGTACGGGCGGCCAACACACCCCGGCGGTCGTGCACCGGGCGCCTGACACAGCGCCATCTTCCGTCCCCGGCGCGCCGCCACCGGGCATTGACGGCACCGCCATCCGGTGGGCCCGTGGGTGGAGGTGGCGCCGCCGGGTGGGAGGGGAGTGCAGGGAGGAGCGTGATGGGTGCGAGGAGCAGGTGTGGTGTGGTGTGGGGTGAGGTGGGTGGGAGTGGGGCGGAGTGGGGTGGGGTGCGTTGGGGTGGGTTGGTTTGGAGTGGGGCTGGGTGGGTGGGTGCCTAGAGTTCGGCTTCGATCGCGGCGGCGGTCTCGCGCAGCAGGGGGGCGAAGCGGGCGGCGCGTTCGGCGCCCATCCGGGTGCTGGGCGCGGAGACGGTCACGGCGACCACGCAGGCGCCCTCGCGGTCGTACACGCCGACGCCGATGCCGTGCACGTCGGGCACGCTCTCGTCGATGTTGAGCGCGTAGCCGCGCTGGCGGCACTCGGCCAGGTCGCGCTCCAGCGCCGCGAGGTCGGGCAGCGTCGCGGACGTCAGGTGGTCAAGACCTGCGGGGTAGATCATGCGCACCGTCTCGCCGGGGAGTTCGGCCAGTTGGGCCTTGCCGCCGGCGGTCGAGTAGGCCGGGAGCCGGTCGCCGGTGCGTGGGGCGACGCGCAGTGGTTGTGGCCCCTCGACGCCGTCCAGGAACACCGCGTCGGGGCCATCGAGTTGGAGCAGGTTGGTGGTCTCGGCCGCGGCGTCGCGCAGCCGCTCCAGGTGCGGCCGGGCCAGTCGGACCAGCTCCCTGGTGCCGATGCGGCGGCGGGACTCCACCACGGCCCGGCCGTGGGCCAGGCCGAGGAGTACGGGGCCGAGCCGGTACTGCCGGCCGTCGGGGACCTGTTCGACGAAGCCGTGCCCGCGGAGCGTGGACAGCAGTCGGTGTGCGGTGGAGCGGGCGACGCCGAGGTGTTCGCTGACGTCGGTGACCCGGACGGCGTCCCGGCCGCCCAGGTAGACCAGGGTGCGCAGCGCGTTCGCCACCGAGCTCGCGCCGTAGACGTCGCCTTCCGGAGTGTTCTGCATGGCCGAAAGCTTAGTCCGAGGCGTTCTGCGCTACGGAAGGGTAGGGCGGCTGGCACGGGGTGGTGGGGTGTCGGCCGGCGCTGGAGGATGGGCTGTCGGCCAGCGGGGGGTGGGGGGGGGGGGCGGGGGGGGGGGGGGGGGGGGGGGGGGGGGGGGGGGGGGGGGGGGGGGGGGGGGGGTGCCGGGGGGGGGGGGGGGGGGCGGGGGGGGGGGGGGGGGGGGCGGGGGGGTTGGGGGGGGGGCCCCCGGGTTGGGGGGGGGGCGGCGGGGGTTAGCGCGCGCCCGCGCGGGTGGTGGTCTCCTTCGTCCGGGCGGCGGTGGAGTCGGTGGCGCCGGCGGTGTCCATCGAGTCCGTCTGCTCGGGCGCGTCCGGTGGGGCCGGGGTGGCGTCGGCCTCGGACAGGCCGATGCGGGAGTGCAGGGTGCGCAGCGCCTTCGGCGCGTACCAGGCCGCCCCGCCGAGCAGGCGCATGGCGGCGGGTACCAGGACGCCGCGGACCAGGAGGGCGTCGATGACGATCGCCAGGCCGCTGCCCAGGCCGAACATCATCAGGAAGCTGATCTTGCTGGTGCCGAAGGCGAAGAAGCTCACCGAGAGCAGGCCGGCGGCGACGGTGACGATGCGGCCGGTGCGGGCCAGCCCGTCGGTGACCACGCGGTGGCCGGTGACGCCCGCGTCGTGGAGTTCCTTCATCCGGCTCGTGACGAAGACCTCGTAGTCCATGGAGAGCCCGAAGGCGACGCACAGCAGCAGGATCGTCATGGAGGTGTCCAGCGGCTGGGCGGTGAAGTCCAGGACTCCCGTGCCGTGGCCGTCGGCGAAGATCCAGGCCATGACGCCGAGCGCCGCCGCCAGGCTGATGGCGTTGAGGAGCAGCGCGCGCAACGGTTGGACCACGCTGCCGGTGAACAGGAAGAGCAGGACGAACGTGGTGAGCGCGATGAGTCCGCCGGCCAGCGGCAGCCGGGAGTTGATGGCGTGGATGGTGTCGACGAGTTGTGCGTCCGTGCCGCCCACGAGCACCTCGGCGCCGGCCGGCGGCGGCACGGCGCGTACGGACCGCACCAGGTCCTTCGCCTGTGCGGACTTCGGGGCGGGCGCGCCGACGACGACCAGGCGCTGGGCACCTGGGCTGGCGAGCGCCCGGGCGGCGGGCGTGGCCTGTTGGTGGTCGCCCGCGCGGTAGGTGCCGGCACTGGTGTCCACCCGGACGACGCCGTCGAGTCGGGACAACTGCGCGGCGTACGTACGCAGCGGCGCGCCCGTGACCGGTCCGGTGGCGATCACCTGGAGGGCGTCGCTGTCGTTCTCGGGGAAGTCGCGCTGCATCTGGGTGGCGACCTGCCGGCTGGCCGAGTCCTGGGGCAGGACGCGTTCGTCCGGGGTGCCGAAGGACACGCCGAGCAGCGGGCTCGCGGCGAGCAGCAGGACGGCGAGGACCGGCAGCGCGGTCAGGGCGGGCCGGCGCATGACGAGCCCGGCCAGCCGGCCCCACCAGGGTGCTTCGGCGCCGCGGTGGGCCGAGGTGAAGGGCACCCGTCCGCTGTTCACCTTGGGGCCGAGGACCGCCAGCAGGGGTGGAATCACCAGCAGGGCGCTGAGTACGGCCATGATCACCACGCCGATGCCGGCGTAGGCGAAGGAGCGCAGGAAGAAGGGTGGGAACAGCAGGAGTGCGGCGAGGGCTGCCATCACGGTGGCGGCCGAGAAGACGATGGTGCGGCCGGCCGTACGCACCGTGGTGTGCAGCGCTCGTGGCACCGGGGCGCCGGTGGCGAGTTCTTCGCGGAACCGGCTGACGAGCAGTAGTGCGTAGTCGATGCCGAGGCCGAGGCCGAGTGCGGTGGTCAGGTTGATCGCGAACACGGACACGTCGGTGAGGCTGCCGAGGACGAAGAGTTCCGCGAAGGTGCCGACGATCGCCACCAGGCCCACGACCAGCGGCAGCGCGGCGGCGACCAGGCTGCCGAAGACCAGGGCCAGCAGGATGAGGGTGACGGGGATGGCGATGGCTTCGGCGAGGGCGAGGTCCTTGCCGACCTGGGCGGTGATGTCGTTGCCGGCGGCGGCCTGTCCGCCGGCCTGGACCCGGACGCCGCCGTGCTCGCCGCCGTAGCGGTCCACGAGTTTCTTCGCCCGGTCCTCGGTCTGGCTGTCGTCGCCCTGGACATGGGCCACCACCAGTGCCTTGTGTCCGTCCTTCGAGGTCAGGGCGGTGCCGCCGGCGTCCCATGCGGAGCGGACCTGGGTGACGTGCGGCTCGTTCCGCAGGCCGGCGGCGATGGCCCGGCCGCGTTCGGCCACGGCCGGTGCCGGGCCGTCGGGTGCGCGGTCGCCCCCGGTGTCGCCCCGTGCGGGTTGGACGAGGAAGACGAGGTTGGCGTCGCCCCCGAAGCGCGTGTCGACCAGGGCCCTGGCCCGGGTGGAGTCGGCGTTCGGGTCGTCGAACCCGCCGCCTTGTAGCTTGCCGAAGGCGCCCACGCCCACGGCCGCCATGGCGACCACGGCCACGGCGGCCAGCGTCAGCATCAGTCGGGCCCGCGCGAGTGCGACACGGGCGATCCAGGTGAACATCGAGCAGCATCTCCTCGTGACGGTGGCTCAGCCGGCCGGGCGGGCACGGTTCCTGGGCGCCTGCTCGTCGCTCGCTCGCGACGGGCCAGGGGGTGCCCTGTGGTGCCGTACGCCACGCGTCGACGGGGTCGGTGGGCGTGCGGGGCACGCGCCGCCGGCCTGTCGGCGGGCCGGCTGCCGCCTCTCTGCGGTGTCCCACCGCCGTGTGGCGCCGGCACGGTTCGTCGTGCGCGGCGTCCACGACGGCAGACACACCCCCGTAAGCAGCAAGTTTCACTATCCATAATAGAGAGCAGCACTCTCCAATAGCTAGTCCGATTCGGAGAATCCCGCATCCGGGCCCTCCCTCGCCGGCGCGCACCCCGCCAACACCCCGCATCAGCAGCGATGTTGACGTTCCGAGCGTGGGCGCTCGATGCACCACACACCTACTGCCCGTCCCCACGGGAGGGGCTTGCTGTTCGACAGAGCAGAACTCTGCTCAACACCCATTCCACTGTGCAGGCATCATCTCTACATTGAGGGTCCTGACAGCGCCGCGCCGGTCGTGGCCGCCGCGATCCGCGCGGGCCGTGGTAGGCGGTGGCGCACGGGGTACCAACCCCTATGGCTTCGGCGAGTACCACCACACGGGGCGACGCGATCGAGGCGCCCCCTTGGCGTCACGCCGCGGGCCGCCAGGTCCCCGCTCCCGAGCAAGGAGATCCGATGAAGGCTGCACCGGAGGACGTTCCGGCCCCAGATCCGGTGACCGGTGGCGGGTCCCGCAAGGGCGCGGTCGGCATGGCCGGACGCCTTCGCCCCTGGCACTCCCTGTGGCTGTTGCTGCTCCTGGGTTGGACGGTCAGCGCGGCCGACCGCGCGGTCACCGGGCCCGTGGTCTCCTGGATGATCGACAACGGGGTGGGGTTCCTCGCCGACGCCGACAATCCGCACGCACTGGGCGGGTTGATCGGTGGGCTGTTCTTCGCGGGTTACATGCTCACCCAGTTCCCGGGCGGCTACCTCGGGGACCGGTACGGCCATCGCACGCTCATCGTGGTCAGCCTGTTGTGGGCCGGCATCGCCACCATCGTGACCGGATTCCTGGGTGGGTTGATCGCCTTCATCGTGGTCCGTGTGGTGACCGGGCTCGGCGAGGGCGCCTTCTACTCCAACGACCGGACCCTGGTCACCGCGGCCACCCCGCCGCGCGACCGCAGCCTGGCCATGGGGGTGGTGATCACCGGTCTCGCGTTCGGCATCACCATCGCCATCGTGGGCACGCCCCACTTCATCGACGTGGGCAAGTGGGTACTGCCCGACGTCGAAGCCTGGCGGATGGCCTTCTGGATACTGGGGGTCGCCACCCTGCTCGTCGGCCTGGCCACCACCTGGTACTTCCGTACGCACTTGCAACTACGCACCGTCTGTCTGGCCACCGCGCACCTGGGTGCCTACGCCGCCGTCTCGCTCACCCTGGTGATGGCCGTGTACGTGATCGGCGACCGCTCGGGCCTGTCCGACCTGTGGATCGCGGTGCTCGAAGTCGCGCTGGCCGCGGGGCTCGTGCTGTTCGCGCTGGCCCGCAAGGGGGAAGAGCTCGGGCCCGTTCTGAAGAACCGCGATCTGCTCCTCCTCTACCTCGCCAACATCGCGATCCTGTGGAACCTGTGGTTCTTCAGCTTCTGGTCCGTCTCGATCGTGGCGGGCGCCGCGCACTCCTCCTTCGCGAGCGCGGCGCTGACCGCGGGCTTCAACGCCGGCGCCGGCATTCTCGGCTTCCCCGCAGGTGGTTGGCTCTCCGACCACGGGCTGCGGCGCGGCTGGAGCCGCAAGTCGATCATGCTGTCCTGCACCGCGGTCCAGGCCCTGCTGACGGTTGCCTTCGCGTGGTACCTCGGCGCCGCCGCGCAGCCCTCGCTGTGGGTGATGGGGGTGCTGCTGTTCACCGCCAGTCTCTTCTTCAACGCCCTCCAGCCGGTGGGACACGCCCTGACCGCCGAGCTCGCGCCGCCGGACCTGCGCGGTTCGGCGTTCGGTATGGAGAACCTCATCGGCGAGACGGGGGCGGTGCTCTCACCAGCCGTCGGCGGTGTGTTGCGCGACTCCACCGGGAGTTGGACCGCGGCCGTCTGGCTGGACGCGGCCATTGTCGCCGCCGGCTTCTGTCTTCTCATCGGCGTTCGCAGCCGTAAATCTCTGCCGGGGTAACCCGTCGTCGCACCGCCCACCCGTGGGCCTCTGGGGCCCGCCGGACCACCTCGGTGGCCGGCCGGGCCTTTCCCTCCCAGAAACACCAGAACAAAGGAACCACCACGATGCGCACCGTCCGCGACGCCGCCTTCGACGTCCTGCGTCAGCACGGCATGACGACCTTCTTCGCCAACCCGGGCTCCACCGAGGTGTCGCTCCTCACCGACCTCCCCGGCGACCTCTCCTTCGTCCTCGCCCTCCACGAGGGTTCGGTGGTGGGGGCCGCGACCGGTTGGGCCATCGCACGGGAGGAGCCGGCACTGGTCCTGCTGCACACCACGGCCGGGCTCGGCAACGCGGTCGGCGCGCTGGCCACCGCACGGGTCAACCGGGCGCCGCTGGTCGTCATCGTCGGCCAACAGGACCGCCGCCACTTGGCCCAAGTACCGTTTCTCACCGGCCAGTTGGAGGGGCTGGGCGGCGACTATCCGGTACGGGTGGAGACCCCGACCCGCGCCCAGGACGTGCCCGGCGCGATCGGTCGGGCCGCCCACGCCGCCCGCATCCGACGCGGTCCCGCGCTGGTGATCGTGCCCATGAACGACTGGGCGGAGCCCGCGGACGATCTGCCGTTGCCCGCGCCGACCGTCCTGCGCCAGGCCACCGGCGCCGATCCGGAGACCGTCGACCACCTCGCGGGCCTGCTGGCCGCTTCCCACTCCCCCACTCTGGTCGCCGGGGCCGCCGCGGACACTGACGCCGGCTGGGCCGCGCTGGTCGCGCTCGCGGAGCGGCTCAACTGCCCGGTGTGGCAGGAGTCGTTCGGCGCTCGCGCCGGCTTCCCGCAGGACCACCGGCTGTTCGCCGGCCACCTGCCGGCGGACCGCACCCGGCTGCGCGACACCCTGGCCCCCTACGATCTCGTACTCGCCGTCGGCGCCCCGATCCTCCGCCAATACGCCTACGTGCCGGGCCCGTTGGTGCACCAGGGCACCCGGCTCGCGCTGATCACCGACGACGTCGACGAGGCCCAACGCGCCCCGGCCGAACTCGCCGTGCTCGCCCCGCTGCCCGCCTTCTGCGCCGCCCTGGCGCAGCGGGTGCCGGCACGCGCACAGGCGCCGGCGATCCCCGCCCGGGCCGAGCGGCCGAGTCCGCCGCTGCCGGGCGAGTCGCTGCGCGCCGCCCATGTGCTGTCCGCGATCGCCGACCGGCTGCCCGCCGATACGGTGCTGGTCGAGGAGACCCCGTCCAGCCGCCCCGATCTGCACGCCCTGGTGCCGGCCCGGCAGCCGCTCGACTTCCTCAGCGCGGCCATGGGTGGGCTGGGTTTCGCGCTACCCGCGGCGATCGGCGTACGAATGGCCGCGCCGCACCGGCCGGTGGTCGCCGTCGTCGGCGACGGCTCCTCGCTCTACCAGATCCAGGCCCTGTGGACCGCCGCCCACTACGGGGTCGGCGCGGTCTTCATCGTGTTGGCCAACGGACGCTACGCCATCATGGACAGGCTTGCCGAACAGCAGGGTGGCAAGGCACCCTGGCCCGCATTCGACGAGGTCAGCGTCTGCTCGCTGGCTGAGTCGCTGGGTTGCTCCGCGCGTCGCATCACCCGTTACGAAGAGCTGGTGGGAGAGCTAAGCTCGCTGGCCACGTCGCTGGGAACGCGTACGGAGCCGCTCGTGCTTGAGGTCGTCGTCGAGCCCGATCCGGCCTTTCGACCGTGATTGCCGGGGCCTCGCGCCCCGCCTGTATCCGCTCATCAAGGAGTCTGTGATGTCTCTTCTCGACCCGTCCCTGTGGTCCGGCAAGGTTGGCATCGGCGGCTGGGTCAGCGCCGCCGGCGGCCAACGTCCCGTTGTCGAACCTGCCACCGGGGACACCCTGGAGCACGTCGGTTCCGGGAGCGCCGAGGACATCGCGCGCGCCGCCGAGCGGGCCGCCGCGGCCCAGCGGGAGTGGGCGGCCACGCCCTACGTCGAGCGGGCGGCCGTGTTGCGGCGGGCCGGCGACCTGTTCGTCAAGCACGCCGACGAGATACACCAGTGGCTGGTCCGCGAGGCAGGCAGCGTGCCGGGTAAGGCCGCTTTTGAGACGAATCTGGCCGCCCAGGAGTGCTACGAGGCGGCGGCGCTGGTGTCCCGTCCGTTCGGTGAGTTGTTGCCGTCGGCTCAGCCGCGACTGAGCATGGTGCGCCGGGTACCGGTGGGCGTGGTCGGTGTGATCGCGCCGTTCAACGCACCGTTGGTGCTGGCCACCAGGTCGGTGGCGCCGGCGCTGGCACTGGGCAATGCGGTGGTGCTCAAGCCGGACCCGCGGACCGCGGTGTGCGGCGGGGTGGCGGTGATGCGGGTCTTCGAGGAGGCCGGGTTGCCGGCGGGAGTGCTCGCGGTGGTGCCCGGCGGGGCCGAGGCCGGGCATGCGCTGGTAGTCGATCCGCACACCCGGGTGATCTCCTTCACCGGCTCGACGGCGGCCGGCCGCAAGGTCGGGGCGGTGGCGGCCGAGCGGCTGAAGCGGGTCCACCTGGAACTCGGCGGCAACTCCGCGCTGATCGTGCTGCCCGATGCCGACCTGGAGCGCGCGGTGACCACGGCCGCCTGGGGCGCGTACTTCCACCAGGGGCAGATCTGCATGACCACCGGGCGGCACCTGGTGCACGCCTCGATCGCCGATGAGTACGCCGAGCGCTTGGCCCACAAGGCCGAGCAGTTGACCGTGGGCAACCCGGCGACGGACGAGGTGGCGCTCGGGCCGATCATCGACGCCGCCCAGCGCGACAAGATCCACCAGTTGGTGACCGCGAGCGTGCAGGGCGGCGCCCGGCTGGCGGCCGGCGGTACGCACCAGGACCTGTTCTACCGGCCGACGGTGCTCACCCAGGTCACCGACGACACCCCGGCCTACGCCGAAGAGGTCTTCGGACCGGTCGCCCCGATACGCGCCTTCGCCGACGTCGACGAGGCGGTGGGACTGGCCACCGCCGGCGAGTACGGGCTGTCGCTCGGCATCATCACCCGCGACGTGATGCACGGGCTGCACGTCGCCGAGCGCATCCCCACGGGGTTGGTGCACATCAACGACCAGACGGTCAATGACGAGGCGCTGGCTCCGATGGGTGGCATGGGTGCGTCCGGCACCGGCGTCCGCTTCGGCGGTGTGGCCAACATCGACGCGTTCACCGAGACGCGCTGGATCACGGTACGCGCACAGGAGGCCAGCTACCCCATCTGACCTGCACGAACAGCCGCCGGGCGGGCGCCTTCCACGGGAGGGAGCCCGCCCGGTGGCGTGTCCGGTGGGATGACCGGTGGCGTATTCCGCGGAAGTCCGAGCCGTTGCGGCTGCGCGGCTGGTGGCACACCCGACCGGTCACGGCCGGGCCCGGACGGAGCTGGGTTGGGCGGGGCTGAGCCGAGTTAGGCCGGCGGAGCGGGGCCGGCGGGGCGCCGCTTGCCACCCGTTGACAGCCGCCCGTGCCGCCCCGATACTCATGCCACTTCGCCAACGAAATAAAGTTCACTACGCGAACGGGCGCCATGGCTGCGCGCCCGAGGACCATGATGCCCCACACCTGCCGAACCGCCGACCGACTCCTCCCTCCGACCCTCAACTCCATGAAACACAGAAGTAGTTGGCCATGTCACAGGGCCGGGATGCGGACGAAGCGCTCGGCGATGTGCAGGTCGGCTTCGATGCGCCGGGCGGTGTCCCGGAGGGTGGGCAGCAGGTCCCGTACGCAGGCGTCCAGGGTGCGGCGGCTGGTGTGCATGGCGACGTTGACGGCGGCCACCGTACGCCCCGCCCGGTCACGCACCGGCACGGCGAGCGAGCGCAGCCCCTCTTCCAGTTCCTCGTCGACCAGGGCGTAACCCTGGCGTGCCACCTTCGTCAGCAGGGTGAGCAGGTCGGCCTGGCCGGTGACGGTGTGCGGGGTGAGGGCCCGGGGCGTGGCGCGGGCGATGCGGGCGCGGCGCTCGGCCGGGGGCAGGTCGGCGAGGAGGATCCGCCCCATCGAGGCGGCGTACGCGGGGAAGCGGGTGCCCAGGGTGATGTTGACGCTCATCACGCGGCTGGTGGCGATGCGGGCGGTGTAGCGGATGTCGTCGCCGTCGAGCACGGCCAGCGAGGCGGAGTCGTGCACTTCCTGGACGAGGGACGCCAGGTGGGGGGTGGCGATTTCGGCGAGGGTGGTGCGCGAAAGCGGGGGGTAGCCGAGGGCGAGCACCTGGGGGGTGAGCCGGTAGGTGCCGTCCTCAGCGGTGGCGTAGCCGAGGTGGGTCAGGGTGATCAGGGCGCGTCGGACGGTGGCCCGGGCCAGGCCGGTGGCGGTGGCGATGGCGGCCAGGGTGAGTCGGTCGCGGCCCGCGTCGAAGGCGGTCAGTACGGTCAGTCCGCGGGCCAGGGACTCCACGAATTCGGCGCCGAGTTCCTGCTTGGACGCGTTGGTCCAGTCGGCGAGTCCCGCGGTGGGGGCCGGGTGGGCCGCGGGGGTGTCGGTGGCCGCGGTCGCCCCGCTGAGCAGCGCCTGTTCCATGGCACGGACCGTGGCGCGGGCGCGGGGCAGCACGGAGCGGCGGAGCGAGGCGGCGCTGTGCCGGCTGGTGTGGCTGACGACGCTGAGGGCACAGGCGGGCTGCCCGTCGGGGGCGCGGACGAGCAGTCCGATGGCGATGAGGCCGGGTTCGATGCGCTGATCGTCCTCGGCCCAGCCGCGGCGGCCGGCCTGCGCCGCGCGCTCCGCGAAGTCCGTCCGGTCGCCTGCTTCCTCGCCCTGCGGGGCGGGGGGTAGCACGCGGGAGAAGTCGGTGCGCCGGTCTCCGGTGCGCCCGTCCTCGCGCCACCGCTCCCACTGGGCGCTGGTCCAGTCGGCGGCGAACAGCGGTCCGGGGGCGGTGCGCTCGATCGGCAGGAGGTCGCCGATGCGGAAGGTGAGGGACATGGCGCGGCGGCGGGTCGCCTGGTGGACGAAGCGGATGCCGTCGCCGTCAGGCACGGCGAGCGAGACCGATTCGTCGAGCTCTTCGGCGAGTTCGTCGGCGAGCGGGCCGAGGGGGCCGGGCAGGGCGAGGGCGGCCAGGTAGGCGTTGCCGAGTTCCATCAGGCGTGGTGCGAGCACGGCGGTGTACTGGTCGAGGCGCAGATAGCCCATGCGGGCCAAGGTGGCCACCACGCGGTCGATGGTGGAGCGGGCGAATCCGGTGTCGCGCACCAGGTCGCTCAGGCTGAGCCGACCGCCGGCCGCGCTGAGGGCGCGTAGTACGGCGATGCCCCGCAGGAGTGGCCCGACCGTCTCGGCGGGCGGGTGGGGGGCGGTGGAGCCGGTGGGTCGGTGCGCTGACATCGGGTACTCCGAAGGGATCTATGGCGGCCTGGGCGCCCAGGGTAGCGGTCTCGGTAACAGAGCGTAACTGCGCTCCGATGGGCTGTGGATAACGGGGCGTTGACATGCATGACGGCGACACGCAGACTGACCCACATCAATGAACTTTAGTTCACCTGGCGAACGCAGACGAGGGTGTCATCCGGCGCCCGTAGCGGGGCGCCAGTTCGGGACAAGGAAACCCCCTGCATGGACAAAGTCAGAGCGACTGCCGCGGAGGCGGTCCAGGACCTGCCCGACGGCGCCTCGCTCGCGGTGGGCGGCTTCGGGCTCAGCGGCGTACCGAACGTGCTGATCCAAGCGGTGCACGCGCGGGGTGTCGGCCGCCTCAGCGTGGTGTCCAACAACTGTGGTGTGGACGGCGGTGGCCTCGGCGTGTTGCTCGCGGCGGGCCGCATCGCCAAGGTCACCGGGTCCTACATCGGCGACAACCGGGAGTTCGCCCGCCAGTACCTCGGCGGTGAGCTGGAAGTGGAGTTGGTGCCACAGGGCACCCTCGCCGAACGGCTGCGCGCCGGGGGCTGCGGCATCCCGGCCTTCTACACCCCGGCCGGCGTCGGTACCCAGGTGGCGGCCGGCGGGTTGCCGCTGCGGTACGCGCGGCGCACCGCGGAGCAGGCCGCTTCGGGGGCGGGCGCCAGTGAGGTGGCCGTGGCCTCGCCGGCCAAGGAGGTCCGCGACTTCGACGGACGCTCGTACGTGCTGGAGCGCGGCATCACCACGGACTTCGCCCTGGTGCGGGCGGCCCGCGGGGACCGGCACGGGAATCTGGTCTTCCGGCGTGCCGCGCGCAACTTCAACCCGCTGGCCGCGATGGCCGGCCGGATCACCGTCGCCGAGGTGGAAGAGCTGGTCGAGCCCGGGGTGCTGGACCCGGACGCGGTCCACGTACCCGGCGTGTTCGTCCAGCGCGTGGTGGAACTGACGCCCGAGCAGGCGTCGGCCAAGGGCATCGAGCGGCGCACCACCTCCGCGCCCGTGACGCAAGGGACGGTGTGAGCCGATGGCATGGACACGCGAGGAGATGGCGGCGCGGGCCGCGGCCGAGCTGACCGACGGCGCGTACGTGAACCTGGGCATCGGGCTGCCCACGCTCATCCCCGGGCTACTGCCGGCGGGGGTGGACGTGGTGATCCACTCGGAGAACGGCATCCTGGGCGTCGGGCCCTACCCCACGCCCGACGAGGTGGACCCCGACCTGGTCAATGCGGGCAAGGAGACGGTCACCGTGACTCCGGGCGCCGCGTTCTTCGATTCCGCGCTCTCCTTCGGCATGATCCGGGGCGGGCACATCGACGTGGCCGTGCTGGGCGCCATGCAGGTCTCGGCCGCCGGTGACCTGGCCAACTGGTCGGTTCCGGGAAAGCTGGTGAAGGGCATGGGCGGGGCGATGGACCTGGTGCACGGCGCCCGGCGGGTGATCGCGCTGACCGACCATCGGGCGAAGGACGGCTCGCCGAAGATCGTCGAGCGGTGCACGCTGCCGCTGACCGGCGCCGGCTGTGTGCACCGCATCATCACCGACCTGGGCGTGTTGGATGTGACCGCGGACGGCCTGGTGCTGGTCGAGACCGCGCCCGGCGTCAGCGTGGCGGAGCTCAAGCAGCACACGGCCGCCCCCGTCCACGTTCCGGCACCCGCCCCGTGATCGACCACTCCAGGAGCACCCGTCCCTGGGGCACCCACCTCATGGGCCACCACCTCGCGGGCGACCACCCCAGGAACGCCCATTCCGCGAGCACCCGCCTCGCAACCGTCCACCCTGCGAACACCCACCGCGCGAACATCGGCCCCACCACCGTCCACCCCGCGAGCGTTCGCCTAGTGAACGTTCCCCCATCCACCGTACGAAGCAGTCGGCCGGGTGCGGCGCCGCTCCGGCCCGCCGGCCAGCGCACCAGGAGTTGAGCCCATGACCGACCGTCTGCGCGATGTCTACGTCGTCGATGCCGTACGCACTCCGATCGGCAAGTACGGCGGCGCGCTGTCCGGGGTGCGCCCCGACGACCTCGCCGCCGGGGTACTGCGGGCCCTGGTGGACCGTACGTCGGAGCTGGACCCGGCCCGTATCGACGACGTGTTCTTCGGCAATGCCAATGGTGCCGGTGAGGAGAACCGGGACGTGGCGCGGATGGCCGTGCTGCTCGCCGGGTTGCCGGTCACCGTGCCCGGCACCACCGTGAACCGGCTGTGCGGCTCCGGCATGGAGGCGGTCATCCAGGCGGCCCGCGCCATTGCGGTCGGGGACGCGTCGATCGCGGTGGCCGGTGGCGTGGAGTCGATGAGCCGGGCGCCCTGGGTGCTGCCCAAGCCGGCGCGCGGTTTCCCGGCCGGCCACCAGGAGCTGTACTCCACCACCCTGGGCTGGCGGATGGTCAACCCCAAGCTGCCCGACGCATGGACGGTGCCGCTCGGTGAGGGTGCCGAACTGGTCGCCGACCGGTACGGCATCGACCGTACGGCTCAGGACGCATTCGCGCTGGCCAGCCACGAGAAGGCGGTGCGCGCCTGGCAGCAGGGGAAGTACGACGCCGAGGTGGTGCAGGTGGCGGGCGCCCCGCTGGAGCGGGACGAGACGATCCGCGCCGACAGCAGCGCGGCGGCCCTCGCCAAGCTCAAGCCCGTCTTCCGCCCGGACGGCACGGTGACCGCCGGCAACTCCTCCCCGCTGAGCGACGGGGCCGCCGCCCTGTTGCTCACCGACGAGGCGGGGTTGCGGGCCACCGGTCGGCAGCCGTTGGCGCGGATCGCCGCATCGGCGGTCACCGGCGTCGAGCCGCAGTACTTCGGCATCGGCCCGGTCACCGCCGTACGACGGGCGCTGGAGCGGGCCGGGCGCGGCCTGGCCGACCTGCGGGCCGTGGAGCTGAACGAGGCGTTCGCGGCCCAGGCGCTGGGCTGCCTCGGCGAGTGGCCCGAGTTGGACCCGGCCGTGGTCAACCCGCGCGGCGGTGCCATCGCGATCGGTCATCCGCTGGGTGCTTCCGGGGCCCGCATCACCGGTGCCATCGCCCACCAGCTCGCCGCCGCGGGCTCCGGAACCGGCCTGGCCGCGCTGTGCATCGGCGTCGGTCAGGGCCTGGCCCTCGTCTTGGAGAGGTGATCAACCCCATGTCCTCCGCTTCCCTGCCTTCCCAGCGCACCGGTTCGACCGCCGCTGCGGCCCGTCCCGCGGGCCCGGTCGCGGCCCCGCCCACCCAGCGGGAGATCGACGCGGACATCGGCGTCACCCAGGCGCGCGTGCGCGCGGAGGTCGCGGCCGGTGCCGCCTCCCCCGACCATCCGCCGCGCGACTTCGCCCCGTACCGCAGCAGCGTGCTGCGCCACCCGAAACAGCCGCTGGTGAGCGTGGGCGACCCGGAGGCGGTCGAGTGGTACGGGCCGGTCTTCGGGGTCACCGACGTGACCGAGACGGACGCGGACCTGACCCGGCAGCACATCGGGGAGCCGCTGGGCGAGCGGATCACGGTCAGCGGGCGGGTCACCGACCGGGCCGGACGGCCGGTGCGCGGGCAGTTGGTGGAGATTTGGCAGGCCAACGCGTCGGGCCGGTACGCGCACCAGCGCGACCAGCACCCGGCCCCGCTGGACCCGAACTTCACCGGTGTCGGCCGGTGCCTCACCGATGACGCGGGCCGCTACCGGTTCACCACCGTCAAGCCGGGTGCCTACCCGTGGCGCAACCACGACAACGCCTGGCGGCCGGCGCACATCCACTTCTCGCTGTTCGGCACCGCCTTCACCCAGCGGCTGGTGACGCAGATGTACTTCCCCGGCGATCCGCTCTTCCGCTACGACCCGATCCTCCAGTCGGTCACCGACGAGTCCGTCCGGCAGCGCCTGGTCGCGGCCTACGACCATGCGCTGTCGGTGCCCGAATGGTCCCTCGGCTACCGCTGGGACATCGTGCTGGACGGCCCGACCGCCACGCTCCCCGACCCCGAGGAGGGCTCCTGATGCCGCACCCCACTCCCTCCCAGACCGTCGGCCCGTTCTACGGGTACGCGCTGCCCTTCCCCGGCGGGCCGCAGCCGGCGCCACCCGGTCATGCGGACGCGGTCACGGTGCACGGCGCGGTGTACGACGGGGCGGGCCAGCCCATACCCGACGCGCTGGTGGAGTTCTGGCAGGCGGCGCCCGACGGTTCGCGCACCGGCCGGCCGGGTTCGCTGCGCCGCGACCCGGTCACCGGCGGATACCTCGGTCGGGACGGCGTCCACTTCACCGGGTTCGCACGGGTGGCGACCGACGCGGACGGGCACTGGAGCGTGCACACCCTGCGCCCGCCGGCCAGCGCACCGTACCTGTCGGTGTGCCTGTTCGCCCGCGGGCTGCTGCACCACCTGTTCACCCGCGTCTACCTGGCCGAGCCGGCCGCCGACCCGCTGCTGGCCAAGCTGCCTGCGGCGCGCCGGGCGACGCTGCTGGCGCAACCGGACGGCGATCGGGTATACCGCCGTGACCTGCACATCCAGGGGGAGAAGGAGACGGTCTTCCTTGACTTCACCCACTGACCCGAACCGGACCGGCCCTACGGCTGACGCGGCCCGGCCGGACGCGGGTCCTCCGTCCGGTCAGCGCCCCGCAGCGGAGCCGGGCCCGGCCCTGGCCGCCGGCCCGTCCGGGGCGCTGGCCGATCCGCGGGACGTCGGGCTGCTCTCCCCGGTCCGGGTTGCGAGCGGCGTCGATGCACTCACCTCGGACCGCGCCTTCCTCGCGGCCATGCTCGACGCGGAAGCGGCCGTGGTGCGGGCGCAGGCCGCCGTGGGGCTGGCGCCGCCGGCCGCGGCCGATGCGGTGACGGCCGCCGCCCGCGCCGACCGGTACGACCTCGCTTCGCTGGCCAGCCGGGCGGCGGCCGGCGGCAATCCGGTGATCCCGCTGGTCGCCGACCTGACGCGGGCGGTGACCGAGGCCGCGCCCGAACACGCCGCGTACGTGCACCGCGGGCCCACCAGCCAGGACATCATGGACACGGCCAGCATGCTGGTGACGGCCGCCAGCTTGGACGTGGTCTCGGCCGACCTGGCACAGACCGCCGCGCACCTGGCCGACCTGGCCACCAGGCACCGCGACACGCCGATGGCCGGCCGCACCCTGACCCAGCACGCGGTGCCCACCACCTTCGGGTTGAAGGCGGCCGGCTGGCGGGCCCTGGTGCTCGACGCCCGGGAGCGGATCGACCGGGTGCGGGGCGGTTTGCCGGTGCAACTCGGTGGCGCGGCCGGCACGCTCGCCGCCTTCGTGGCCTTCGCCCCCGCCGAGCAGCGACAGGCCGTCACGGAGTCCGTCGGGCTCACCCTCGTCACCGAGTACGCGGCCCAACTCGGCTTGTCCACACCGGAATTGCCGTGGCACGTGTTGCGCACACCGATCGCCGCTGTGGGGGCCGCACTCTCCTTCTGCACGGGTGCACTCGGCAAGTTGGCGTCCGATGTGCTGGTGCTGGCGCGTACCGAGGTCGGCGAGTTGGCCGAGGGCTCCGGGGGTGGCTCGTCGGCCATGCCGCACAAGGCCAATCCGGTTCGAGCCACCCTGATCGCCGCTGCGGCACGTCAAGTGCCGGCGCTGGCTTCGGTGTTGCTGTCCTCCTTGGTCGCGCCCGACGAGCGGCCGGCCGGGCCGTGGCACGCGGAGTGGCAGCCGTTGCGCGATGCGCTGCGCATCACCGGCGGGGCGGCCCACGCCGCGGCCGAGCTGACCGCCACGCTGGTGGTGCGCCCTGAGCGGATGCACGCCAACCTGGCATTGACCGGCGGGCAGTTGCTCACCGAGCGGTTGGCCGCCGAATTGGCGCAGGAGCTGGGGCGGGACCGGGCCAAGACGTTGCTCGGCCGGGCCGCGCGGCGCGCCGCGGAACAGGGTCTCCCGCTGGTGGACGCGGTGGGCGCGGAGCCCGAGTTGGCCGCGGTGCTTTCGGCGGACCGGCTGCGTGAGCTCGTCGAGCCGGGCGGCTACCTGGGCTGTGCCGGCGCCCTCACCGACCGCGCGCTCCGGCGCACCACCCACCCACTCCGGCAGGAACCGCGATGACCACTCCTCTGCATTACCGCATCGACGGCCCCGACGACGCGCCTGCGCTGCTGCTCGGGCCCTCGCTCGGCACCTCGCTGGCCGTCTGGGACCCGCAGGTGGCCGAGTTGGCCCGGGAGTTCCGGGTGGTCCGCTGGGACCTTCCAGGGCACGGCGGTTCGCCCGTCGATGCACTACCGGCCGATCCCACCCTGGCCGATCTGGCCGGGCAGGTGCTCGGGGTGGCCGACGCGCTCGGCATCGACGCGTTCGCGTACGCGGGTGTGTCGCTGGGCGGCACGGTCGGCATCCAGTTGGCCGCCCACCATCCACAGCGGGTGCGTTCGCTGGCGCTGGTGTGCACCTCGGCCCGGTTCGGGCCGCCCGAGCCGTGGCGGGAGCGGGCGCGGGCGGTGCGCGAGCAGGGGGTGGACGCGCTGGCCGATGGTGCTCCGGGGCGCTGGTTCACGCCCGCGTTCGCGGCCGGCGGGCAGCCGGCGGTGGCGGCACTGGTGGCCGATCACCGGGCGGCCGACCCAGAGGCGTACGCGGTCTGTTGTGACCTGCTCGCCGCGCTGGACCTGCGTGCGGAGTTGGCACGGATCACCGCCCCGACGCTGGTCATCGGCGGGCGGGAGGACGTGGCCACGCCGCCGTCGCACGCCAGGGAACTCGTCGACGGCATCGCGGGCGCCAGTCTGGTGGAGGTGGCGCGCGCCGGGCATCTGGCCGGGGTGGAGCAGCCGGCGGCGGTGTTGGCCGCGCTGCGCACGCATCTGGACGCGTCCGCCGGTCCTTCGGCGGAGGCTGGAGAGTTGGATACCTGTGGCGGGTTTTCGCGTCCGGCGGCGATGGCGGTGCGGCGGGCGGTGTTGGGCAACGCGCACGTGGACCGGGCCGTTGCCGGCACCACCGCGTTCACCGCCAGGTTCCAGGACTTCATCACCCGCTACGCGTGGGGCGAGATCTGGACGAGCGAAGTGCTCGACCGGCGCACCCGCAGTTGCATCACGCTGACCGCGCTGGTCGCCGGCGGGCACGACGAGGAACTCGCGATGCACGTGCGGGCGGCCCTGCGGAACGGGTTGACGCCGGAGGAGATCGGCGAGGTGTTGTTGCAGAGCGCGGTGTACGTCGGTGTGCCGGCGGCCAACTCTGCCTTCAAGGTGGCCGCTCGGGTGCTGCGCGAGGTGGCGGCGGAGCCCGACAGCAAGGTCGAGTCCGGCAACGAGGCGGGGCCCGGGGGGGGGGGGGGGGGGGGGGGGGGGGGGGGGGGGGGGCGGGGGGGGGGGGGGGGGGGGGGGGGGGGGGGGGGGGG